>JBAIYI010000372.1:0-3240 GCA_037915955.1 Terriglobales bacterium | reverse complement strand
GGGTTGTAACCGGGACTGGTCCGCATGGAAATGATGAAACTTTTAGCCACCAACGTGGCTGAGATGAGCACGACCACAGCAAGGGCAATCTCCGTCGCTACGAAGATCCGCCGCAAACGAGCGCCCCGTTGGCTGCCCGACACCTGGCCTGGCGCTTCTTTCAAGGTCTGATTAACGTCCACCCTTGCATGCTGGAACGCCGGCGCCAGTCCGAATGCCAAGCCGCAGAGGAGCGCAATTCCCAGCGTGAACGCCAGAGTCATGAAATCCATGTCAACGTGGCCATAGTTGATCATGTATCCGCGAATTCGGCCCGGAATCCACGACTCGATCAGCTTCATGCCCCACAGGCCGAAGAGACCTCCTCCGACACCTCCGAAGAAGAAGAGCAGCAGCGATTCCGTAAGAAGTTGCCGGGCCAACCTCTCCTCCGTTGCGCCAAGCGCTCCACGCACAGCGAATTCTCTCAATCGGCCGGTTGCACGCGCCAGCATCAGGTTGGCGACGTTGGCGCACGCAATCAACAGGACAAGTCCCACAAGTACGAAGCAGATCATTAGCTCGGGCGCGCCCTCTTTCCTGCGGATATCCCAGGTCATCGAGTTGACTAGCCAAGTGAGATTGGCGTTCGTCCGCGGAAACTGCTCTTCAAGATGAGAAAAGAAAACGGTTGCTTCCGCTTCAGCTTGTTCTGGCGTCACGCCGGGCTTAAGTCGGCCAAATGCAGGAAGCCAGGTACCGCTGCGGTCCGCCCGCTGCGTATCGGTAAGCGCCAATGGTGTCCACAAATTGGCGACGCCCATCAGCGGAAACTGAAACGTTCCAGGCATAACGCCAATGACCGTGTATGACTCGCCTCCAATGGTTATGGTGTGTCCAATGATCTTCGGGTCGCTGGCATATCGTCCTTGCCATAATCCTTCGCCAAGAATGACAACGTGCGCAGCGCCTGGACGGTCGTCCTCGGGTGTAAAGGTCCGGCCCAGGATGGGCAATGCGCCCAACGCATCAAAAAAATTCCATCCCACACGCCCGCCGTCGACCAACTCGGGATGCCCATCACCCGTGAGATTAAGACTTGCACCAGTCCAAGGTACGATTTGTTCGAACGAGGTGTTCTGCCTCTGGAAATCGAAGAAATCCGCGGCGGAAGTGACGTGTTCGCCAGTCCAGCCATTTTTCTTGTCGTGTGCCGTAAACACCACCAACCGGTTAGATTGGGGATAAGGCAACGGCTTGATGATCCAGGCATTGATACAGCTGAATATGGCAGTATTTGCGCCGACGCCGAGAGCCAGCGTCAAGATTGCGACAGCGGTGAACGCGCGGCTTTTTGCCAGCATTCGCAGGCCGTAGCGCAGGTCCTGAATCAGATCCTCAATCCAGTTCACTTTACGGGCGTTGCGGCAGTGCTCCTTGGTCTGTTCGATACCATCGAGGTCGAGTATCGCGCGTCGACGGGCATCTGATGGCGCGATCCCTTGCGCCACGTAGTCGTCAATTTTCAGGTCGAGGTGGTCGCGCAGTTCGTCTGCGAGTTCCTGGTCAACTTGCGCCCTGCGAAACAACGAGCGTAGCCGCAGTGGAATCGTGAACAGCCAATGCTCCGGTTGCATTTGCAACCTCCTTACGCATCACTTGATGCTCACGCCTCTTTGAGTTTGATGACCCGCGAAATGGCGTTTGAAAGCCTGTCCCAATTGTCTGCTTCTTTTTCGAATTGCCTGCGTCCCAGCCGTGTGAGCGAGTAATATTTGGCCCGCCGCCCATTCTCTGACGTTTTCCACTCGGCTGTGATCCAGCCCTCTTGTTCCAACTTGTGCAAGGCCGGGTACAGCGATCCGTCGCTTACCTGCAAGACTTCGTCAGACACCTGCTTTAATCGCTGGCTGACTGCGAAACCGTTCAACGGTTCAAGCGCGAGAATTTTTAACAGCAACAAGTCCAACGTACCCTGTACGAGATCGGAAGGTTTGCTCATCAAGCTCTCTCGGTAACCGAGGGTAACATTTCTCCCCTCGGTAAGCAAAGGGAGAAAGTGCTGAAGGAAGCTGGTGTCCATGCCGAAGCAAGAGTTTCCGCTGCGCGGCAACATCGAGCCTCACGGCAGAAAGTTAGACGCGGCATGCCGCGTCTCTACGTCGAGGTTCTGGGGCGCTCGTGTGGGATTTCAAGCGACAGAATCAAATCTCAGGCTGGTTGTCTTCTTCCTGCAGCGCGGTCAGCACCTCGTCATCCACTTTCCAGTTCTTCAGGATTCGCACGGCGGTTCCGGCGCCGAAGCCGGCGCGCATGAGGGCGCGGAAAATCCGGGCTGCTTCTTTTTGGTTGGCAGGTTTCTTCAGGCGTTTGCGTTGCAGGAAGGCGCGGGCTTGCTGCTCTTCATTCACTTCTGTGTAAGCTTCCTGCACGGCTTTTTCGATCAGATCGCCGTGGACGCCTTTCACCCTTAAATCAGTGATCACGCGGCGGCGTCCGAATTTCTCCGTGTCGCGCCGGGCGCTGGAGTAGGCGGCGGCGTAAGCAGAGTCGTTCAGGTATTTCTGTTCTTTGAGAACAAGAATGATGCCGTCGATCATTTTTTCGTCGGTGGTGCGCTGGCGCATCAGGCGTTTGAGTTCGGCCACCGACCGCATCTTGCGGGTGAGCGCGCCGATGGCGTAGTTGTAAAGGTCGAGCTCGTTGTAGGTCTTTTTCGTCTTGCGGAAAGGCACGGAGAAAGAATAGCAGAACTAGTTCGGCCGCGAATGAACGCGAATGGTTTCATTTCACCGCGGAGGCGCGGAGAAAAGAAAAAAGGGGACTTGAGTAAGCCCCCTTGGTTTTTTGAAGCCTATAGGGTTCCCTCGCTTGCGCTCGGGATGTAAAACACTATCTTCCCGCGCTGAAGCCGGCCTGCTCCATCTGCTCGCGGGCGGCATCTGCGGTTGAATGGATGCCCTGCACCTTGAGCTTGAAATCGTCGGGATTGCTGGCGTTCTCAAGCGCCGTTTCATAGCTCACCAGGCCCTGCGAATACAAGTCATAAAGTGACTGGTCGAAAGTCTGCATGCCGTATTGCGATGTGCCGGCGGCGATGGCTTCATGGATGAGGCGCGTCTTTTCCGGAACCATGATGCACTCGCGCACGAAGGCGGTCGAGATCAGGACTTCGCACGCAGGCACGCGGCCGGCCCCGTCAGCGCGCTTCACCAACCGTTGGCTGATGACGGCGCGCAGTGTGGCTCCAAGCTGCATGCG
>JBAIYI010000638.1:0-2726 GCA_037915955.1 Terriglobales bacterium | reverse complement strand
AGAAAAAACTCCTGCCCAGAGACGGTACGAGGTACGAATCATTGTTGAGGCCTCCTGCCTTTTCTCCAGCTTGCAAAGTTCTTTGTTCTTTCCAATTCCGCGAAAGAAGGCTCGCGGAATAATTCCGGTTTAACGCGAGGAAAAACAGACCTCCGCTCCTCCGTTTTCACGGCTGGACAGAACACGGGTGTCTATTTGGCCAACTAGGGTATTCTCATTATTACTATTGTCAAGAGAAATGTAACTTTAAGTGGTTGCAAGGAAATGTTCCCCTTTCTTCAGTTCCGGAAATCTGGAGATCAAAATGTTTTCGCGTGAATATTCAGCGCCAGCGCTTCCGATTTCTGGAGAATTTTTGCCATTACCACGCCGCTCTATTCTGTTTTCTGGATGCTTTTCAACCGAGGCTCCCCGCAGGGGCAGGAGCGATTTTTTTCATCGTGCTGCGAGCCTTGTAGTAAAATTTCATTCAAGATGCCGAACATGTTCCATAGGCGAAGCCGCGCAGCGGTGCTGCTGCTGATCGGCTGCGTCCTGCTGTTTGCCATCTATCTCAAGGTCGTTCCTGAACTTCCACGGGCTTACTCCAGCGCCACCACCGCGGACACCCATCTGTGGGTGGATGGCGACCATAAGAGCGACACACGGATCAAGCTCGCCGTTTTTTGCGGAATCATTTTCCTCTTTCTCCAGTTTTTTGCGGCGCTCAGTGTTCCCATGGCACGGCAGCGCGTCATCGTCGCCGCCAAACAGTCGCACGATATTTTTGCTGAATCCTGGAACTGGTTCCGTCCACCTCCACTCGGTTAGTCACTCTTTCGTTCGTAAACGTGTTCGTTGGAGACAGCCCTTATCCTGTGGTCTGCGGAAGGGCTGACAAGACCAGTTGTTCCAGGCCGCCAATACAGATCGGTCCGGAGCGTACAAAGTGGGGTTGACAGTGAAACAGAGAAGGATCCTTGGGGGCTTTGCCGCCCTCGTGTTGATATTTGCGGCCATCGTTGTGGTCCGCTCCAGGGCTACTAATAATAATAATGAGGTGGAAGGTAGTGAATCGCAGCAGGACCCGCTGGTTCCTGTGGTTGAGGCGGCCAAAACGCCAATCTCCAACCAGTTGCTGATTTCCGCGGAATTCCGGCCGTTCCAGGAAGTCGATGTTCACGCCAAAGTGGCCGGATATGTAAAAAATATCAATGTTGACGTGGGCGACCACGTAAAGGCGAACCAGACGCTCGCCGTTCTTGAAATTCCGGAAATCGACGCTGAATTAAAGGAAGCGGATGCCTCCATCCGGCGGAATAGCGCCGAGGTTGAGCGGCTGCGCAGCCAGATCCAGCGCGCCGAGTCCGCCCATGGCGCGGCCCACTCGAATGCTTCACGCCTCACCGAGGTAATGAAGAGCCATCCGAACCTGGTGGCGCAACAGGAGATGGATGACATCGTCGCCAAAGATAAAGGCACCGAAGCGGACGTGGACAGCTATCGCGCAGGACTCTCCGCCGCGCAGGAAGCGCTCGCCGCCGCCAAGGCAAATCACGAACGTATCGCGAGCCTAAAGGCCTACTCGCGGATTGTGGCGCCTTTTGATGGCGTGGTAACGAAGCGCTACGCCGATACCGGCTCCATGATCCAGGCAGGCACCTCCTCGAATACACAGGCAATGCCTCTGGTGCGCATCGCCGAAAATCGCAAGCTGCGGCTGGTGATTCCTGTGCCTGAGTCGGCGGTGCCGCTGATTCACCTGGGCGCGCCCGTTCAGGTGAAAGTAGGAGCCCTGAACCGTTCCTTTACCGGTAAGGTCGCGCGCTTTGCTGACAGCGTTGACATGCAGACGCGCACCATGGAAACCGAAGTGGACGTAGAGAATGGACCGGGAATCCTTAAACCAGGGATGTTTGCTTCCGCCGTGCTGGTTACCCAGCACAAGGACAGCGCTCTCACGCTTCCGACGCAGGCGATATCCCGCTCAGGCGACCAGGCATTCGCCATGGTGGTGGGCGCGGGCAATAAGCTTGAACAACGCAAGCTGGTGCTGGGCATCGAGGCTCCTGATCGCGTTGAAGTTACTTCCGGCATTCAGGCAGGCGAACAGGCGATTCTAGGCAATCAGACACAGTTCCAGCCGGGACAGGTGATCAAGCCGAAGGCGGTTTCGCAGAGCCCAGCCGAAAATGGCAAAGCGTAGGGGAGCAGTCCATGCCTAAATTTGCCATTAAATTCCCCTACTTCATTATTGTCTTGTGCCTGATCATTGCGGTGGTTGGAACCACCGTGCTGGTGCGCATGCCGGTGGATCTGTTCCCGGAAATCAACATTCCCGTGGTGGTGGTGGCCACGTTTTACTCCGGAATGCCGCCGGAGCAGATTGAAACCGACATCACCGGCCGCTTCGAACGCTTTTTCACGCTGGGTAGCGGCATTGACCACATCGAATCGCGTTCGCTTCCGGGCGTGAGCCTGATCAAAATCTACTTCCAGCCGGGATTCGATTCCAATGCAGCGGTGACGGAAATTTCGAATCTCGCGATGGCCGATCTCCGCAAACTGCCGCCCGGGACTCTGCCGCCCGTGGTGCTGAAGTTTGATGCGTCGAGCCTTCCTGTTTGCCTGATTACTCTCAAAGGCCAGGGGTTGAGCGAAACCCAGCTTCGCGACATTGGACAGTACAACGTCCGCAACCAGGTGGCAAACGTGGCCGGGGCTTCCGTCCCGCAGCCGTTCGGTGG
>JBAIYI010000305.1:0-3803 GCA_037915955.1 Terriglobales bacterium | reverse complement strand
CTTCACCCACAGGATGGGCGAGATCTGATAGCCCACCAGGCGATCGACGATGCGCCGCGCCTGCTGGCTCTCGAACAGATTCCGGTCGAGGCCGCGCGGATGCTTGAACGCCTCCTGCACCGCCTTCTTCGTGATCTCGTTGAAGGTCACGCGATGCACCGGTATCCCGCCCTTTTTCTTCTTGCTGCCGTCGCTCAGTTCTTCGGCAAGATGCGCGGCAATGGCTTCGCCTTCCCGGTCCGGGTCAGGCGCCAGATAGATGGCGGCGGCGTCCTTGGCCAGCTTCTTCAGCTTGGCCACGACCTTCTCTTTCCCGGGGATGACGTCGTATTCGGTGGAGAAGTCGCCTTCAATGTCCACACCGAGCTTGCTCTTGGGCAGATCTTTGATGTGCCCGAGCGAGGCTTCGACTTCGTAGTCCTTCCCCAGGTACTTATTGATGGTTTTCGCCTTGGCAGGCGATTCGACGATGACGAGACTTTTTGACAATTCGTTTTCCTTGGGCGTTTTCGAAAGCTAACACGGATGCGATGCTTTCGACAATTAGCCGTTGGCCATTGGCCCTTGGCCCTTAGCCTGAACCTTTCCCGTTACTGGCAGTTTCAAATCGATTTCAACTTGAATCGTGTTGAGGAGAGAAGTCAACATTTTTCGCACGGCCGTGAGCTCTGTCGCGCACCGTTTGAAGTCTTCTTCCTTCAGGAATCCGAGATCCCGGCTTAACAAGATGTGATAATCGAGCTCACTCGCAGATCCAAGCGCGATCCGGATAAATCGGGCGAACTCGCTATTTGTTCTGCGCCCGCATCCTTCTGCCAGATTAGCCCCGATGGACGATGCTGATCTGCGAAGCTGGCTTGTGAGACCGTACATCTCCTCCTTTGGGAATGCTCGCGATTTTCGGTACAAATCTAAAGTCAGGGAATGTGCCTTCGCCCAGACTTGCAAGTCTCTGTAATTTCTCAAGACACTATCCTCCTCGACAAAAGGGCTAAAGGCCAAGGGCTAAGGGCCAACGGCTTGAACTGACCAGCTAGTGGCTAGAAGCTCTTGACATAGTTCTTTCCGGGAAGTTGCCGTATTTTGCCGTTAAGCTCGAGCTCAAACAAAGCCGCAAACAGCTCGGAAGACGACACCTCCGGTTCCAGTTTTTCAATGAGCGTGTCGATGTGAGTTGCTTCGTCCTGACGCAGCGCCGCAAGGATCTTGCGCTCCCGTGGGGTCAGCTGCTCATCGTTAAATAAGGATGCAGACTCGGGCTTCCTGTCTGATGCCTGTACCTCCCATTCGGATTCAAGCCGCTGCTTCACCTCGGCCGGCAGTTCCTCCCAAACGTCGTCCCATGTTGCAGTTAGCTTGGCTCCCTGCTTAATGAGCGTGTTCGGCCCCCAGGAGTTACGCGAGGTTACATTTCCCGGTACCGCAAACAACTCTCTACTCTGCTCAAGCGCGCACCGCGCCGTGATTCGCGTCCCGCTGTACTCGCCTGCCTCCACCACCAGCACGCCCATGCTGAGGCCGCTGATGATCCGGTTACGGATGGGAAAATTCTGCGGCGCGGCAAATGCCCCGAGCGGAAATTCGCTCACCAATGCACCGTTGAATTCAAGGATTCCGTCGACGATTTTCTTGTTCTCTTTGGGGTAGATGACGTCCACGCCGGTACCAAACACGGCAACAGTCTTTCCCTTTGCCTTAATCGCTCCGCGATGCCCGGCTGCGTCCACTCCCCGGGCCAGCCCGCTGAAGATCACCATGCCTCGCGAAGCCAGATCGTTCGAGAGCCGCTCCGCCATGCCGATTCCGTACGGCGTCGGGTGCCTTGTACCCACCACGGCAATTCCCGGCTGCGAAAGCGCCTGGACACTTCCCCGCACATAAAGTACCAGCGGCGGATCGTAGATCTCACTCAGGCGCGCCGGCCAGTCCTGATCGTCGCGGCAGATAATCTGAACTTCTGACGCCGCAGCCTTACCCAGCTCTTCATGCGCCAGTTCCAGTGACTTCCCCAGCGCGATGTGCTGGGCCGACTGTGCCTGCAACTGCAGCGCTTCGAGCTCGGTGAGCGACGCCTGAAACACATCTTCTATATTGTCGAAGTTCTCCACCAGCTTGCGGCCACGAGTCGGTCCCAGTCCGGGCGTAAGCGCCAGTGCGAGCCAATAAACTGCGTTGGAAGTTCGGGTTGCCGGGGTCGCCATTTCTTGATGCGTCACCTTGCCTGCCGAGTCGGCGGAAACTTGGCGGACTGTACACGCCAATGCAAAGCGCTGTCAAGACGCTGCCGCAATCCGCCCCGGAAACTCGGGAAAACTTCGCTGCTAGAATGAACTTGAGCCCATGTCACTCTTGCGCATCTCTGCCATCAGCTTTTTGAACACCGCTCCGCTCATGTGGGACTTTGAGCAGGGCGAATCCGCCACGCGGCTCGGCGAGCATTTCTCGATTTCTTACACCGTTCCTGCGCTCTGCGCCGAGCAGCTGAAGGCCGGCGAAGCCGACATCGGCATAATCCCGGCAGCGACTTACACCACCATTCCTGATCTGGTGATCCTGCCCGATGTCGCCATTGCGGCGAAGAATGCCGTCCGCTCCATCCTGCTGGTGAGCAAAGTTCCTGTTGATAAGATCCGCAGCGTCGCCACTGACGATTCCTCCCGCACCTCGGCAGCTCTGGTTGAGATCTTTCTGCGCAACTTCGTCGGCATTACTCCCGGCTTCTCGCGGCAGAAAGCCGTGCTGAAGGAGATGCTGCAGTGGCACGACGCCGGCTTGCTCATCGGCGACCCGGCTCTGCTGGCCCACACTGAAGGCTTATACGTCTACGATCTCGCCGAGCAGTGGCGCAACTGGACCGGTCGACCATTTGTCTTTGCCTTCTGGGCAGTCCGCCGCGCGGCACTCGCGAATGCTGCTCCCGATTTGAATCTCGCCCAGGTGTTTCGCGAATCGCGCGACCACGGCCTGGAACACATTCCAGAGATAGTGCGCAGCTGGGCCCCGAAGCTCGGCCTTCCCGCAGCTCTGGTTCGCGAGTACCTCACCAGCAGCATTGACTACACGCTCGACGAGGAGAACCTCCAGGGCCTTCAGTTGTTTTATCGCTATGCAGCAGAGTTGCAGGTGCTCCCACCGGCCCCGCCGTTGCGATTCCTGGAGCAGCCCCGGATGGCAGTGAAACTCTAGCCGAAACCGCGCGTCCCCAGCGGTGCTGCATTACAAAGTTTGATCGATCTTAAGACTTCAGCCCTGAGTTGCCGCATCCAATAAGGCAAGATGCTTCCTTTCGTGCTGCCACTCACAATCTGGTCCTGGCTGGAAAGACTTGGCGGAATCGGCCTGGTTCTGCTCGGCCTCGCGGACAACTCCCCCATCCCGCTCCCCGGCAGCATGGACGCGCTCACCATCATCCTCTCCGCTCATCAGAAAGGATGGTGGCCCTACTATGCGGCCATGGCATTGATCGGCAGCCTGGTCGGCGGATACATGGCCTATGCCGTCGGCAAAAAAGGCGGCAAGGAAGCTCTGGAGAAAAAGCTTCCAAAAGACAAAGCCAAAAAGATCTACGACAAGTTTGAAAAGCACGGCTTCTGGAGCCTGTTCGTCCCCGCGCTCCTTCCACCACCAGTACCTTACTCACCATTCCTGATCGCCGCCGGAGCCTTGCAATACCCGCGACACAAGTTTTTCCTAGCCGTAGCGTCCGCACGCGGAATCCGCTACACCCTTCTCGCATGGCTCGGCTCCATTTACAGCAAACAGATCTTCGGATTCTTCCACAAATACTACAAGCCGGTGTTCTG
>JBAIYI010000667.1:0-6368 GCA_037915955.1 Terriglobales bacterium | reverse complement strand
CCTGATTTCCGGCTGCAGGAACCGCAGCGCACGTTCCGGTTCACCATCAGCACCACGTTCTAGGAGGAATACTGGTTTGACGCTGTGAAGGGCATTACCTATAATTTTCAGCAATCGTCCCTTCAAGCTGCTTTCACGCACGCGTTACGCGGTGGATTGAAAAAGCCTCGCGACGAGTCAGTTGCCAACACCAGTTAAGGAGCCTATGAGTTTTATGTCGTACAAGCTAATGAGCGCTGTTTCTGCCTGCCTGCTTTTCGCGGGCATGAGCGCCCGCGGCTCCGCCCAGCAGGCGCCCACCGGCACCCAGAAAGTCGGAATAGCCAGCATTCAGGCCGCGATCCTGAGCACCAATGAAGGCAAAAAAGAAGCCGAAGCCGTGCAGCAGCGCTTTTCCACCCGCCAAGGCCAGCTCAAGGCGGAGAACGACGCCATTGAAAAGCTGAAGCAGGATCTGCAGACGCAGGGCGAGAAGCTGAGTGAGTCAGAACGCGCTACCCGCGTGAACACCCTGCAAACCCGCCAGAAGGCCTTTCAGCGCAGCTATGAGGATTTTGAGGCCGAGGTCCAGCAGGCCGAAAATGAAGTTTTGAACCGCATGGCCAAGAAGATGATCCCGGTCATGCAGAAGTACGCCAAAGAAAATGGTTACAGCGTGATCCTTGATGTCTCCAATCAGGAGACTACACCGGTGCTCTGGGCCGCACCCAGCGCCAACGTGACCAAGGAATTGATTGACGCTTATAACGCGGAGGTCAAGACAGCAGCGCCCGCGCCGGCGAAGCCGGCAGCAACGCGCCCAGCTGCTCCTCCCGCCAAAAAGCCTTAAGAGTTTTGCGAACATCGGCGGCAGCAGCCAGAAACAAGCTGTGCAACAAGAAACAAGGAGTAACCTGAACCCATGCATGGTACGTCAGCTTTAAAAAAATTCGTCCTCAGCCTTGGGCTGAGCAGCCTTGTCAGCATCGCAGCTCTGGCCCAGGGAGCGGCTGCCCCCGCCGCTACTGCAAGCACACCTTCGGGTCCGCCTGCCACCAAGCTCGGCGTGGTCAACGTCCAGGAAGCCATTGTGGCCACCAATGAAGGCAAGAAGGAATTTGACGCGCTGGAGAAACGGTTCACGCCCAAGCAGGCCGAACTGAAGAACGCCAACGATGAACTTGACAGCCTGAAGAAGCAGTTCCAGGCGCAGAGCGACAAGCTCAGTGACGATGAGCGCACCAGCCGCGCCAAAACCATTGAAACCAAGCAAAAATCGCTGCAGCGCAACTATGAAGATGCGCAGGCTGAGTTCCAGCAGGCACAACAGGAAGTGGTGAATCGCATCGGCTCCAAGATGCTCAACACGCTGGAGAAATATGCCAAGTCCAACGGTTATGCGGTAATCCTGGATGTTTCCAACCCGCAGACCCCGGTGCTGTGGGCGGCCCAGGGCAACATCATCACCAAGGAACTGGTGGACGCTTACAACACTGACAATCCGGCAACGCCACCGCCCGCTGCGG
Source organism: Terriglobales bacterium (assembly GCA_037915955.1). GTDB lineage: Bacteria > Acidobacteriota > Terriglobia > Terriglobales > Acidobacteriaceae > Angelobacter. The sequence continues at coordinate 4,863 of JBAIYI010000667.1, read as the reverse complement.
CTCCGGCGCCAAAACCCTCGGCTGGCGCGGCAACTCGTCCCGCAGCTCCGGGTGCTGCCGCGACACCGAAGAAGCCCTGAAGGTTTCTGTTTTTCATGCGGCCGTCCTGCGGGACGGCCGTTTTATTTTTCTCTTAAGTTCATTTCGAACGGAACATCAGCGTGCAATCGCGGTGTCAATGTACTCACCCGGAGGAGATTGACATGTTCCGTGACAGCCTTCTAGAAAATTCTCTGACTACTCGCAAACGCTGGCCCGTGCTGGCGGCCTTTACGCTTGAGATTCTCGCAGGTGCTGCTATCGTGGCGATACCGCTACTCTCCGGTGGAGTGATTCCAGTTGCGGCGCACGCACCTTTGGTCGCGCCGATCCTGCCAATGAACGTGGAACGACTGCCGGAGCATCCGTCAACGTCGGGTGATACAACGAGCACGTTTGGACCTTCTCGCAATCTCGTAACGATCACAAACACATCAGCGCGATTACGATTCGGCAAACCTGGAACAGAAGATCCGAATGTGGAGGTCTCCCCGAATCTGCAACCAACTGGAGCAACGGGCTCCTCCTCAGTGGGGCCAGACCTGTGCAGTCGCTGCTCTAGTGCTCCGACACTTTCGAAGACTCGGCTGAAGGTTTCAAATATTTCTCCTGGTCAGTTGATCCATCGCGTGGAGCCGACCTATCCGCGTATTGCGAACGCCATTCATCTCCAGGGTGAAGTGAAACTGCACGCGATCATCGCGCGCGATGGCTCCATTGAAGACCTGAGCGTAACCAGCGGTCATCCGCTTCTGGCGGCGGCGGCAATGGACGCGGTGAAGCAGTGGCGTTACCGTCCATTTTTGCTGAACGGGCAGCCCGTGGAAGTGGAGACCACCATCACCGTAAACTTCAGGCGCTCAGGTGATTAGCGTAATCCTGGCGGATGCGACGGCCTGGTTGACAGGCCGCCAGCTCTGTGGAAATTTCTGTGCAATTCCGAAATAGGTGAGTGTTAAAGAGTGGTTAATAGCCGGGTGATAAGCCTGTATCGCGTAGTCGCACAATGTGAGCTAAGCCTAGCAATTTCTTATGTTTACGATAGACATGGCTCATGCGGCGCAGATTGCACCAGAAACGCTGAAGCTGCAGCACTGGAAACAAAGGATTTGCACAATTTGAAGCAGCAACCTTTTGCATTCTGATGCATCATGCGCCTTCGCCAACCTTAAGAACCGCCAAGAAAGCTTCCTGCGGAATGTCCACTTTGCCGATGCGTTTCATCCGCTTCTTGCCTTCTTTCTGTTTTTCCAGCAGCTTGCGCTTACGGGTAATATCGCCGCCGTAGCACTTGGCCAGCACGTTTTTGCGGATGGCGTGCACCGTTTCCCGCGCGATGATCTTGGCGCCGATGGACGCCTGAATGGCGACCTCAAACATCTGCCTTGGTATGAGTTCTCTCATCTTGGCGACCAGAGCACGGCCACGCTCGTACGCGAAATCGCGATGCACGATGATGGACAATGCATCGACAGGATCACCGGCCACAAGAATATCGAGTTTGACCATGGGCGATTCCCACCAGCCAGACAGATGGTAGTCGAGAGACGCATAACCGCGTGAGATGGTCTTCAGCTTGTCGTAAAAATCCAGAACGATTTCGTTCAGCGGCAGCTGATAGGTAAGCATGACGCGTGACGCGCTGACATATTCAAAATTCTTCTGCTTGCCACGCTTCTCTTCCACCAGCTTCAGGATCCCGCCCACATATTCCTCGTTGGTAAGGATGGTGGCCATGATCACCGGCTCTTCAATTTTCCCGATCTCGCTTGTTGACGGCCAGCGCGAAGGGTTGTCAACTTCCACTACTTCGCCGTCGGTTTTGGTTACGCGAAAACGCACGCTCGGCGCGGTAGTGATCAGGTCAAGTCCAAACTCACGCTCCAGACGCTCCTGGATGATCTCCATGTGGAGCAGCCCAAGGAAACCGCAGCGGAATCCGAAGCCGAGGGCGGCAGAACTTTCGGGCTCGAAGAAGAAGGATGAGTCGTTCAGCCGGAGCTTCTCCAGAGCTTCACGCAGCGCGGTGTGCTCATGCGCGTCCACGGTATAGAGACCCGCAAATACCATTGGCTTGAGTTCTTCAAAGCCGGGAAGAGGCTCAATCGCGGGCCGCGCGTTATCCGTGATGGTGTCGCCGATTTTTGTGTCAGCAACGTTCTTGATGTTCGCGATCATGAAGCCGACTTCGCCCGCCACCAGTTCGTCAATCTCCACCGGCTTGGGCGTGAGCACTCCGAGAGCTTCCACGTCGAAAATCTGGCCGTTCGACCACAGGCGAATCTTCATGCCCTTGCGCAATGTGCCTTCGAAAACGCGAGTCAGCACAATCACGCCACGATAGGGATCAAACCAGGAATCGAAAATCAGTGCCTGCAACGCATGTTCAGGATTACCTTTGGGCGGAGGGAGGCGCTTGACAATGGCTTCCAGTACGTCCGGAACACCCTGGCCGGTCTTGGCACTCACCAGCATCGCGTCTTTGGTATCCAGGCCGACTGCCTGTTCGATCATTTCTTTTGCGCGTGGAATGTCAGCGCTGGGCAGGTCAATTTTGTTGATGACCGGGATGATTTCGAGCCCGTTGTTGATGGCCAGATAAGCGTTTGCCAGCGTCTGCGCTTCCACGCCCTGGGAAGCATCCACCACGAGCAGAGCGCCTTCGCAGGAAGCCAGAGAACGAGAGACCTCATAAGAAAAGTCAACGTGCCCGGGCGTGTCGATCAGGTTGAGCTGGTACTCCTGGCCGTTCTGCGCCGTGTACTTCATGCGCACGGCATGGGCCTTGATGGTGATCCCGCGCTCACGCTCCAGATCCATGGCATCGAGTACCTGAGCCTGCATCTCGCGCTGGGAGAGCGCTCCCGTCAGCTCCAGCAGACGGTCTGAGAGCGTGCTCTTCCCATGATCAATATGGGCGATGATGGCAAAATTGCGGATGCGAGAGCGGTCCATGCGATGGGCTTAGATATCTATTCTAGCATCCGGAGAACGGCGCCCCCGTTCACCGTCAAGCACAGCCCCGGTGTGATTTACTATGGTTCGCGCAAATTCCCCTGCTCCGGAGGCCTTCTTTGATCCGTCGATTGCTTATCGCTTTATTTGCCATCTGTTGTCTTGCCGTATCGCGGGCGCAACGCCAGCCCGAGTCTCCGAAAGACTATATCCGAGAGCAGGCGCCGGTGATCGCTCTGGAGCATGTTCGCGTGATGGACGGCACGGGAGCGCCCGCAAGAAATGATCAAACGATAGTGATCTCCAGCGGCAAGATCGCGGCAATCGGAGCGGCTGGCTCCGTACAGATTCCCGCAGACGCAAAGCATATTGACCTCTCAGGGCACACGGCGTTGCCGGGACTGGTCGGCATGCACGACCATCTTTTCTATCCAGCGGCAGGCGGCCTCTACCATGACATGCCTTTCACGTTCCCGCGGCTGTATCTGGCGCTCGGTGTAACGACGATCCGCACGACTGGAAGCATCGAGCCATACTTTGACCTGGAGCTGAAGAAGGGCATTGATGAAGGAAAGCTCATCGGGCCGAAGATGAATATTACCGGCCCATACCTTGAGGGCGAAGGAGCTTTCACACGCCAGATGCACGCGATCAAAGATCCTGAAGACGCGCGCCGCACGGTGGCTTACTGGGTGGACGAAGGCGCACGCTCATTCAAGGCATACAACTACATCACGCGGGCCGAACTAAAAGCCGCTATCGAGGAAGCGCACAAGCACGGAATCAAAGTCACGGGGCATCTTTGTTCAGTTGGCTTCCGCGAAGCCGCGGAGCTGGGAATCGACGACCTGGAGCACGGGCTGACCGTAGACACAGAGTTCCACCCGGAGAAGAAGCCGGATGCGTGCCCGAACCCAACGCAGGCGGTGATCGCGGCCAACAAGCTCGACGTGAACGGTCCGGAGATCCAGAAAACCATCAGCACGCTGGTGCAGCATCATGTGGCTGTGACTTCCACGTTGCCTGTATTCGAGCAGTTTGTTCCCTCGCGCCCCGACGTGCCTCAGGCCGCACAGCAGCTCTTCAGCCCGGAAGCGCTCAAGGCCTATCAGGACAATCGCAAACGGATCGCAGAACGCAAAGACAGTCCGTGGCCAACCATGCTCCAGAAGGAAATGGAATTCGAGCGCGCCTTTGTGAAGGCCGGGGGCACTCTGATGGCCGGGCTTGATCCCACCGGCATCGGCGGAGTAATCGCCGGCTATGGCGACATCCGCGAAGTCGAATTGCTCGTGGATGCCGGTTCCACTCCCGCCGAGGCAATCAAGATTGCGACGCTCAATGGCGCCCAGTTCCTGGGCGAGACCGATCACATCGGTTCATTGGCCCCCGGGAAACAGGCTGACATCCTGATCGTGAAGGGCGATCCCTCCACAAAGATCAGCGACATCGAAAATGTTGAATCGGTCTTTAAAGATGGCGTGGGCTGGGATTCGCAGAAGCTGATCGAATCGGTGAAGGGACAGGTAGGAACCAGATGAATTAATTGCCAGGATTGCCACAATTGCCATGATTGAAGATTCAGCAATCCAGCTTGCAAGCTGAAGGGTCGGTCTGTCAGTTCAGCCAGACCTGGCTAAATCATCAATCCTGGCAATCCTGGCAATTTCAGGCTCTCTCCCACACCGTCACCGCATACTGCTCGGCCTCTTCACACAGCACTTTCTTCCAGCCATCGCCGAGGTTCGGCAACGGCGCGTTCCCTTCGAAGTGCGCGAACACTTTCAACCGTGGATCTTCGGCCGGAACCTGCATGCGGATAATGCCGTCCGCTAGTTCGGCGCGGCAGGTTCGCGGAGAGTTCGTCAC
>JBAIYI010000273.1:0-8048 GCA_037915955.1 Terriglobales bacterium | reverse complement strand
ACGCTCGCGCCGGCACGGGTCAATTCGCCGGCGAGTGGATATCCCACATGCCCGCAGCCCTGAAGCGCCACGGTTTTCCCGCGCAGACCATCGCTTCCCCAATGGTGCAGCGCTGCTGCCTGCATGGCACGAAAAACTCCACGCGCAGTATGCGGTGAAGGATCGCCTGATTTCCCCTGCAATCCCGCCACGTGTTTTGTCTCACGCAGTACAAACTCCATGTCCGCCGGACTGGTGCCTACATCTTCAGCAGTCACGTAGCTTCCTCCCAGCATTTCAACCAGTCGTCCGTGCGCCCGAAACAGCGCTTCCCTGTTCTCGGGGCCTGCGTGGCGCATTATGATCGATTTGCCACCGCCGCACGGAAGATCAGCCAGAGCATTCTTGTACGTCATGCCGCGGGAGAGCCGCAGACCGTCAGTAATTGCCGCGTCCTCGCTCGGGTAGCTCCAATAACGAGTGCCACCGACGGCCGCGCCAAGCGCTGTGCTATGGACGAATACGAAGCCACGATAACCGGCGGCTTCATCGTTACCGCGCACCACGCGCTCATAACCAGGGACCTTGAGTTCGGTAATTTTCATCCTGCAACCTCTCTGGCCTAACTGCGTTGGACGGTCCTGATTCTCGAATGTATCAGAGAGCAGAAAAGTTTTCTGACTGCGCCGGTCGTTTACAATTTCCTGCTTATGCACATCCCCTTGCACCGGGCCGCGCGCCGGCTCACGTTTTTCTTCATCGTGATTGCATCGTCTCTGATGTCTGCCCAACAAGTTGATCCCAGCCTGTACAACGGCTTGCGCTGGCGAATGATCGGGCCATTCCGTGGTGGCCGTACCGTCGCTGTCAGTGGCGTGCAAGGTCAGCCTAACCTCTACTTCTTCGGCTCGGTGGGAGGCGGCGTCTGGAAAACCACAAACGCGGGTGAAACGTGGGATCCTATTTTTGATTCACAGCCGATTGGTTCGGTGGGCGCCATCGCCGTCGCGCAGTCCAACCCAGACATCATTTACGTCGGCACTGGGGAGCCTGACTTCCGTTCAGATCTTTCATATGGCAATGGCGTCTACAGAACTACCGATGGCGGCAAGACGTGGAGCAACATCGGCCTTCGCGCATCGCAGCATATTGCGCGAATCGTGATTGATCCGCGCGACCCGAACACGGTCTTAGTCGCGGCGGTGGGTAGCGCATACGGGCCGGGACCTGAGCGCGGCGTATTTCGCACCACCGACGGCGGCAAAAACTGGCAGAAAGTTCTCTACCGAGATCCCGAAACTGGAGCCATCGACCTGGCGCTCGATCCTGAGAACTCAAAAGTGGTCTACGCTTCGCTGGTGTACGATCGCCGGCCGCCCTGGAGCACTTACGCTCCGACTACCGATCATGGCGCGGTTTACAAATCGATCGACGGCGGCGTTACTTGGAAACAGCTCGGCGGCCTGCCGCAAGCAGGACTCGGACGCATTGGGCTGGCGGTAGCTCGCGGGACTCAGGGCAAACGCCTATATGCAATGGTCGATGCCAAGGAGGATAAAGACCGCGGCGTTTACCGGTCAGACGATGCGGGCCAGAGCTGGACTCGCGTTGGCACCGACCCAAGAGTCAGCAGTCGTGGGTGGTATTTTGGCGAGATTTACGTTGATCCGAAGAACCCGAACATCATTTACGCGCCGAATGTTTCCATTTATCGCTCCAACGACGGCGGCAAGAACTGGGAGGCGATCAAGGGCGCGCCTGGCGGAGACGACTACCACGCCATGTGGATCGATCCAACTAATTCGCAGCACATGATCTTCGGCAGCGATCAGGGAGCTGGCGTCAGTTTGGATGGCGCAAAGAGTTGGAGCAGCTGGTACAACCAGCCCACCGCGCAGTTCTACCACGTGATTACCGACAATCAGTATCCCTATCACGTTTACGGAGCGCAGCAGGATTCCGGCAGCATCGATACCGCAAGCCGCAGCAATGATGGATCAATCACCTTCCGTGACTGGCACCCTAGTGCGGCGGGTGAGAGTGGCTATATCGCGCCAGATCCGAAAGATGCCAACATCATCTACGGCGGCAGCACCTTTGGCGAACTGTTCCGCTATGACAAGCGCACGGGCGAGCTGCAAGTAATTGCTCCAGAAGCTGTGCGCACATTCGGCGCTGATCCTGCAACCGCAGAATTTCGTTTCAGCTGGACTTCCCCGCTGGTGTTCTCACCGCAGGACTCGCACACTCTCTACTACGGATCGCAGAATGTTTTGCGCAGCCAGGACCAGGGCAGCAGCTGGCAGAAGATCAGTCCCGATCTGACCGGCGCTCATCCTACCGCAGCTCGGGACGGTGATCTCACGGCCGCGAATGCCAAAGAGCGTGGCCACGGCGTGGTTTACACGATTGCGCCCTCTGCCCTTGCCGCCGGACAGATCTGGGCAGGCAGTGATACCGGCCTGATCCATCTCACGCGGGATGACGGCAAAAGCTGGAACGACGTCACGCCGCAAGGTCTTGCCCCGTGGAGCAAGATTAGCCTGATTGAGGCCGGACACTTCGACGCCGGAACGGCCTACGCAGCGATCGATCGCCACCGCATGGACGACATCTCTCCATACGTCTACCGCACCCACGATTCCGGCAAAAGCTGGACGCGAATCAACACAGGCATCCCGGAAGGGTCGTTTGTGCGGGCGGTTCGTGAAGACCCGGTGCGCAAGGGCCTTCTCTATGCCGGTACCGAATTAGGCGTGTTCTTCTCGATTGATGATGGTGACCACTGGCAGCCCCTGCAGCTCAACTTGCCGGTTTCTCCGGTTCACGATCTGGTTATCAAAGACAATGATTTGGTGATCGCCACCCACGGACGTTCCTTCTGGGTGCTTGATGACATAGCGCCGCTGCGCCAGCTCACACCGGAAGTTTCCGGCAAGACGGCTACGTTATTCCGTCCTTCCATAGCCGTTCGAATCCGTCCCAACACCAATCACGACACTCCGCTGCCGCCTGAAGTGCCTGCGGGCGAGAATCCGCCGCCGGGAGCGGTTATCTACTACCGTTTGAGCGCCCCCGCGCAGGGCGAAGTAAAAATTGAGATCGCGCGGGCCAAAGATCGGGTCGCTGTGCGCACATATTCCAGCAATGACAAGAGCTTCGAACCGCCTGCGCCACCCTCGTTCCCGAGTTATTGGTTCCGTCCGGAAGGGCCTCTTTCAACCAAGGCAGGTATGCATCGCCTGATCTGGAATTTGAGGATGGATCCGGTTCGACCGAAATCAGGTCTGGCGCGAAACGTAGATTACAGCATGTCAACGGCTTACGGTGCCAACGTGCCGGTCCAGCCGCAGGGGCCAATGGTTCTGCCCGGCGATTACCTGGTTGTTCTCAAGGTCAATGGACAACAGGTTTCGGCGCAACCCTTGAAGCTGGTCATGGATCCACGAGTACAACTTCCGGCTGGCACTCTGGAAAAGAAGTTCGACCTGGAGCAGGATCTGTATCAGGCGATCATTCTGGGCGATCAGCAACTCGCCGCCATCCAACGGTTCTATTCCAATGATAAGCACACGCCGGAGGACCAGAAGATTGAAACAGCCTTGCAGGAGATCGAACCTGCGGGCGGCGGACGAGGCGGACGCAGGCCGCCGGCAGGAAAGACAACTTTGAGCAGCATTGTGACTGCAATGGCGCAAATCGCGATTGCCCTGGACGGAACCGACGCCGCACCAACTGCTGTCCAGACCGCCGCCTCGGACAAAGCTTTTGCGAGCTTCAAGTCCATGATTGACAAACTGGACGCGTTGAAGCTCACGGAGATCAGATAGCGCCCTATGCAGACGGCAGATGTGGTCATTGTCGGAGGAGGGATTGTCGGGTCCAGCATTGCCTGGCACCTGGCGGAAGCCGGCTGCCGTAACGTACTGGTGATTGAGCGCGAGAGCTCCCAGGGCAAAGGCTCGACCGGCAAGAGCATGGGAGGCGTGCGCGCCCAGTTCTCCACCCCGGTGAACATCCAGATGTCGCTCTACTCGATTCCCTTTTACGCCGAGTTCGATGAGCGTCTGGGCCATCCAGCCGGCTATCGCCCGCAAGGTTATCTTTTCCTGGCGACCAAACCGGCTCACCTCGATTATCTGCGCACCAACATGGCTAAACAGCAGGCTCTGGGATTGAAGACGGTCCGGATGATGGAGGCTCAGGAGATCAGGAGCATGCTGCCCCAATTGCGTTCAGACGACGTCCTCGGCGGCAGCTTCTGCTCCACAGATGGGTTTGTCGATCCTTACAGCGCGATGAACGGCTTTATGGCCAGCGCAGTCGAAAAGGGCGTGACTCTGTGGAAGAAGACGGAAGTCACTGCAGTAACAATCGATGAGCAAGGGATTTCCGGGGTTGAAACCACACGAGGGCCTGTCGGTACTCGCACGCTGATTAACGCTGCCGGAGCCTGGGCAGCCGGGGTCGCCAGAATGGCCGGAGTCGACCTCCCAGTGGAGCCTCTGCGGCGAATGCTGGTCCCTTCTGAGCCGTTTGACGACTTTCCGCACACCTCGCCCATGGTGATTGACATGTCCAATGGCTTCCATTTCCGGCCGGAGAGCCGGGGATTCCTGCTGGCTTGGAACGATCCTGAAGAAAAGGCAGGCTTTAATGACACATTCGAGCCGGCATTCATCGAGAAAATTTTGGTTCGGGCAGCGAATCGTGTGCCGGTTTTCGAGAATCTGGCGATAAATCCAAAGCGAGCATGGGCCGGGCTTTACGAAATGTCGCCTGACCACCATGCAATCCTGGGTCCAGCCCCTCAGGTTTCCGGCCTTTTTCTGGCCAACGGCTTCAGCGGGCACGGGGTGATGCACGCCCCATCAACCGGTAAGATATTGAGCGACTTGATCTTAGAAGGAAAAACCGCCATCGTGGACGATGTTTCCGTGCTGGCTCTGGATCGTTTTGCCAAGGGAGCTCTGATCCACGAAACAGCCCTGCTCTGAAAATTCCTGAAATCTTTTTGGCGCGCCTATATTTTCGGAACTCCTGCTGACTCTACTGCTACAGAAGCAGGCTCATCCGTCGACTGCTATTAAGGGCCAGAGACCCGGAAGCTCTGGCCCTTAACTATTTCTGGCAGAACCTCTCGCCCCACTCTCCCGAAAAATTCTTGTTCGCCTATATTTTCGGAACTCCTGCCGACTCTACTGCTACAGAAGCAGGCTCATCCGTCGACTGCTATTAAGGCCAGAGACCCGGAAGCTCTGGCCTTAACTATTTCCGGCACCACTCCCGAGCAGAACCAATTCTCAAAAAATTCTTATCCAAGGGTATATTTCCAAGCCCCCGCAGGGACTCTACTGCTACAGAAGCAGGCTCATCCGTCGACTGCTATTAAGGGCCAGAGACCCGGAAGCTCTGGCCCTTAACTATTACCCTCCGCACATTCCGCGTACTCGAAACTCAAAAAAATTTTGTTTCGCATGAAACGTTTGTCGAAGTGCGTTCACTTACAAACAGGATGAACGGAAGAAGTACCTGGGGCCGGCGGCGATTGCCAAGGGGGTGTAGCCGCCGGCCCGGCACTCTAAGTTCAGATCTCCTTTTGCCTCTTCAGTGATAGGGCGCGAGCGTTCGCCAAGCTCGCGCCCTCTGCCTCTTTGCCTGCGAAAGCTGGTTGATCTGGTGTGCGGGTTACGCGAGTTGGAACCGGCGGAAACCGGTCTTGTCGCTGCCGGGTGAGATGAAACCTTCACGACCTCCCGGCATCTGTTAGGTTGTGGCCTTCGCCAAGAACCTTACTTGTGATGTAGGCTAGTTCTCAGGGACAGCCGCTGTCCTGACTGTCCACTCCCCTGACAGGAGCGCCGAATACTCGATGGCGGTTTCGCTTTCAGTACCGCAAGTGGCGGCCCAGACCAAGGACATCAAGAACGCGGGCGGCATCGACCAACTCACAATCAACACGATCCGTACGCTCTCAATGGACGCCGTGCAACAGGCCAACTCCGGCCATCCCGGCACTCCTATGGCGCTGGCGCCGGTGGCTTACTGCTTATGGCAACGCTTCCTGCGCTATGATCCGGCCGACCCTGTCTGGTCGAACCGTGACCGTTTCGTGCTCTCCAACGGGCACGCTTCCATGCTGCTTTACTCGCTCCTGCACCTCACCGGGGTGAGATCCGTGGACCACAACGACCACGTGATGGACGAACCCGCGATTACGCTGGACGAGATCAAACGCTTCCGCCAGATTGACAGCCGCACTCCTGGCCATCCGGAATACCGGCTTGTCTCGGGCGTGGAGACGACAACTGGACCACTCGGTCAGGGAGTGGCCAACACCGTCGGTATGGCGATTGCAGAGAGATGGAAGGCACAGTACTTCAATCGGCCCGGGTATGCGATTTTCGATCACAACGTTTATGCGATCTGCGGCGATGGAGACATGATGGAGGGCGTTTCCGGTGAAGCGGCCTCTGTTGCCGGCCATCTGAAGCTCTCAAACCTCTGCTGGATTTACGACAATAACCACATCACCATTGAAGGCAAAACCAAGCTTGCCTTCAGCGAAGATGTGGCCACGCGGTTCATGGGCTACGGCTGGAATGTAACCCGCGTGGGCGATGCGAACGATCTGGACCTGCTTGCCCGCGCAATTGAATCTTTTCAGAAGACAGAAGACCGCCCGACGCTGATCATTGTTGACAGCCACATCGGCTACGGCGCACCGAATCGCCAGGACACCAAAGAAGCCCATGGCGAGCCGCTGGGCGAAGAAGAAGTCCGGCTGGCAAAGAACTTTTACGGCTGGCCTGAAGATGCCAAGTTCTTCGTCCCTGATGGAGTGCGGGAGAATTTCGCCAGCGGAATTGGCAAGCGGGGGAGTGAACTTAGAGCCCAATGGCAGGAGCTGTTTGAGCGCTACAGAAAAGAATTCCCTGCCCTCGCTGACCAGTTTGATCGCATGATGCGCCGCGAGCTGCCTGACGGCTGGGACAAGAACCTGCCCAGCTTCCCTGCTGATGCAAAAGGCGTCGCAACGCGCGAGTCTTCCGGCAAGGTTCTTAATGCGATCGCGAAGAACGTTCCCTGGCTGCTGGGTGGGGCCGCTGACCTTGCGCCCTCAACAAAGACGTTGCTGACCTTTGAAGGGACCGGCGATTTCGAGGCCGGCAGCTACGGCGGACGTAATTTCCATTTCGGCATCCGCGAGCATTCCATGTGTTCCATCTTGAACGGCATGGCCCTCAGTAAGCTGCGTCCTTATGGCTCCGGCTTCCTGATCTTCAGCGATTACTCGCGCCCCCCGATGCGCCTGGCAGCGATCATGGAGATCCCGGTTATCTACATCTTCACCCATGACTCAATCGGCGTAGGTGAAGACGGCCCCACGCACCAGCCGGTGGAGCAGATCGCCGGGTTGCGCTCTGTGCCGGGCTTCACCGTGCTGCGTCCTTGTGATGCCAACGAAGTTGTCGAGGCGTGGAAGGTGATCATGCAATTCCGCGAGCGTCCGGCGGCGCTGATTCTCACGCGACAGGCCGTTCCGACCATCGATCGCACAAAATACGCCGCTGCATCGGGTCTTGCGAAGGGCGCTTACGTTCTGGCGGATCCGCCGCAGGGTTCACCCGAACTGATCATGATCGGTACCGGCAGTGAAGTTTCACTCTGCCTTGCGGCATATGAACAATTGACTGCGGAGGGCAAGAAAATCCGCGTGGTCAGCATGCCTTCATGGGACATCTTTGAGAAGCAGTCGAAAGAGTACCGCGATAGCGTGTTGCCGCCGCAGATCACGGCACGGATCTCCGTAGAACAGGCTTCCACCATGGGCTGGTCACAATACGTCGGCTCCGCAGGCAGGACCATTGGCATGACAACCTACGGTGCATCGGCGCCGTTGAAAGATGTACTCAAGAAATTCGGGTTCACTCCGGACGCGGTAGTCGCGGCCGCGCGGGAGATGCTCAAGAAATAGCCATGCGCATTACTTTAGGTTCCGATCATGCCGGCTTTGAGCTCAAGAAGGTGCTCGCCGATTTTCTGGTCCAGAGTGGCCACGAAGTCAA
>JBAIYI010000112.1:0-1642 GCA_037915955.1 Terriglobales bacterium | reverse complement strand
CACAATTTTCTCCACGCCAGAATGGCTCGAGTCCTGGTGGAACGCCTATGGCGCCGGACGCGATATTTCGACCCTGGCTTTTTACACCGCCGATGGCAAGTTGGTCGCGTTCGCCCCAATGTATCTGGAGTCAACCGGTGGCGTCTTCCCGAAACGCATATTGCGATTCCTTGGCGCAGGATCAGGCGACTCTGATGCATTGAACATCCTGGTTACGCCCGGATGGGAAACACAGATAGCGCGGGCCTTGCTGCAGCACCTGCGCGAAAACAAAAGCTGGGATGTCTGCTCTCTGGAGACGCTGCCGGAAGAATCTCCCATGGCTGTGGCTCTCAGCCATGAGCTTGCCCGGCAAGATTGGACCACTTCCACGCGCCTCACCGCGCATTCATATATCCAGCTCCCATCAACCTGGGACGAATATTTGAAAATGCTGCAACCGAATTTCCGGCCACTGCTTACGCGCTATCCGAAGCGGCTTCAATCGCGTTATCAGGTGAGCATCTCGCGCTGTGAAGACGTGGTGAACCTCGCCGCCTGCCTGGAGCGGCTATTCGCTCTGCACCAGAAACGCTGGACGAAGCGTGGCGAGGCCGGGGCCTTTGCAGAACCGGCGCGCCGGGACTTTTATGCACGCATGGCTTCAGCATTTCTTGAGCGCGGCTGGCTGGAGTTCTGGTCACTTTCCGTGGGAGACGAGATTGCAGCAACGCAGTTCTGCTTCCGTTACCGCGACAAAGTTTCTCTGTTACAGGAAGGCTTCGAGCCTCGATACACGAACGATAAAGTTGGATATGCCCTGCGCGCACACGTCCTGCAGCAGATCATTGCGCAGGGTGCGCGCTGTTATGACTTCCTCGGCGGAGATGATGCGTACAAACTGAAATTCGGCGCAACCCGCAGCAGTTATCTGGATCTGCATTTTGCCGGTCCATCAGCACGCGGCCGCCTGGAAGTAAATAAGAGAAATTTTGTAACTGGAATGAAATCGTGGGCCAGGAAGTATCTGCCGGCCCAGGCGATTGCAATCATCCGCCGGTTCATGGGCGCCACACACCCGGAACCCACTGAGAAGTCCTGATCTTGAGATTTGGAGAATACGCGATGTCGACAACGTATCAGCCTGTTGCCAATGGAAACCTCGCCACCCCGTCCGAGCGCATCCGGCGCGTGGGCCAGAAAATGGGACTCTGGAACCATGGTTTTGATTTCCCGCGTTTTGCCCGGCAACTGTTCCGGAACATCGATTTCAGGAACAAGAAGCTGCTGGAGATCGGCTGCGGCAAAGGCATGCTTTGCCTTTGGGCCGCTCTACACGGTGCCAGTGAATCCGTTGGGCTGGAGCCCCTGGCGGAAGGCGCATTCGACTCCAGCGAGTGCCATCGCGACTTTCGCACAATGGCGCGTGAACTCAGCCTGAGCCAGGCGGAAATTCTCCCCAACACGGTTCAGGATTATGAAGTCGAGAATGACCATTTTGACGTGGTGCTGTCGGTTGCTTCCATCAACCACCTGGACGAGAAGGCCTGCATGGCCCTGCTTGATTCGCCAGCCGCTGTACAGACCTACGAATCCATTTTTCGCCGCATCGCCCACATGATGAAAGTCGGAGGGAAACTCATCATCATGGATGCCGCGCGCC
>JBAIYI010000792.1:0-3849 GCA_037915955.1 Terriglobales bacterium | reverse complement strand
GCGCCGGGAACCGCGCCTATGACGGAAGCTCCCGCGGGTTCAAACTTGCAAAACATGGCCGCGAACCAGGCCGGAGGCACCGGGGGAGCGCTCGCGGCGAACGGCGGCTGGCAGGCGATTGCCAGCGCAAACGGCATTGAAAATCCCCGGCTGCTCGACCCGGGCCAGCTGATTGACTTGAACCCGCCCAGCATCAGCGCCAGTTCGAACAGCGGCGACTTCGGCGTGAGCGGCAGCCTGAATATCAGCGCCGGCGCGCAGATCGGTTAACGAGGAGATTTGAAATGGCAGTCGTGATCAATGACATGGAAGTGATGCCGCAGCCGGCAGGCCAGAGTGGAGGCCAGCAGGCGCAGGGCGGAGGCGATTCGGGCACGAAAGACAAACTGAAGCAGATGGAGAAGAGCCTGCACAAAAAGCAGCAGCGCAAGCACCGCCTGGAGGCGTACTGATCCCATGGCGGCAGGCGCAACAGCAACCTCCACAGGCATTCGTCCTTCCCGGCCGACGATCGTGGTGGGCGGGCAGGAAGACAGCTCGCTTGCGCAGGGATTGCTGTCTCTCACCATCATGGAGAGCGTGCACGGCATGTATCACTGTGACGCCCGCTTCGGAAACTGGGGACCCAGGGCCAACGCCATTGATTTCCTCTACTTCGATCGCCAGAAACTCGACTTCGGCAAGACCATCCAGATCAAGATGGACGCGGACAAGATCTTTGACGGTCGCATCTCCGCCATTGAAGCGGATTTCCGGGAGGGAAGTCCGCCGGAAATCGCGGTGCTACTGGAAGACCGCTTTCAGGATCTGCGCATGACCCGTCGCACCCGCACCTTTGCCGACTCCAGCGATTCGGATGTGATGAACCGCATCGCGCAGGATCACGGTTTACAGCCAAACATCGACGTTTACGGCCCGACCTACAAAGTGCTGGCGCAGGTGAATCAGAGCGATCTGGCTTTTGTCCGCGACCGCGCGCGGAGCATCGATGCTGAAGTCTGGATGGACGATCGCAACTTCTACGCCAAGAAACGTACCGGCCGTAACAACGGCACGGTCACGCTGAACTATGGCGGCGAGTTGCGGGAAGTGTCGGTAATCGCAGATTTGGCCGGACAGCGCACTGCGGTGAGCGTGAACGGCTGGGACGTTGCGGGCAAGTCAGCTCTAACGTACGAAGCCACCGATCAGGCGATCAGTAATGAACTGAATAGTGACACCAGCGGGCTGAGCATTCTCAAATCTGCTTTCGGCGACCGCAAAGAATCGCTGGTGAACACCATCCCGCTTAACAGCAATGAGGCGCAGGTGGAAGCAGAAACCGTTCTCAAGATGACCGCCCGGCGTTTTGTGGTAGCGCACGGAATGGCCCAGGCCAATGCCAGGCTGCGCGTGGGAACCTATGTGGATATGCAGGCGCTGGGACCCATGTTTAGCGGCAAATACTACCTCACGCAGGTAAAGCACGTCTTTGACGGCGCGGACGGTTTCCGGACGGAGTTCACCGGAGAACGTCCCGGCATAGGAAGAGCATAGGAAAAGGGAGCAATGCATAGCACCTTTGACAATTCGCCGGTCGATCTACTGCTGCAAACGGGGGCGTATGCTGCGCCTGGAGGCCGGTGGTTTGGAATCTATCCCGCACTCGTCAGCGATATCAAAGATCCTGACGGGATCGGAAGGGTAAAGGTGACGTTACCCTGGTCGCCCGACACCGGTTCCGACCGTTATGAGATGTGGGCACGTATCGCCACGATGATGGGCGGAAACAATCGCGGAAGCTGGTTCATTCCCGACGTGAATGATGAGGTCTTGATCGCGTTCGAAGGTGGCGACCCGCGCCGTCCGTACGTGCTCGGGGGATTGTGGAATGGAAACGACTCTCCGCCAGAGTCCATGGACGGCAGCGGCCAGAACAACAAAAAGGTACTGCGCTCGCGCAACGGCGTAAAAATCACCCTGGACGACCAGAACGGCCAGGAAAAATTCATCGCAGAGACGCCGGGCGGCCAGAAAATCACGCTGCAAGACGGTCCTGGCTCAATCAATATCGAAGACAGCAACGGCAACTTTATCAAGCTTGAAACCAGCGGCATAACCGTGAATTCCTCCGCCAAGGTCACGGTAACGGCAAGCCTCGCGGAAATTACCGCCAGCATGGTAACGGTGAATGCGCCCATGGCCACCTTCAGCGGCACGGTGCAGGCGCAAACGGTCATCTGCAGCAGCATCATCAGTGCGTCCTATACGCCGGGAGCGGGGAATATCTGGTGACACAGTTCACGGAAAAACATGTCGAATGGACCATGGCGGCGCCGCTCTGGCGTCAGACCGGCGATCCGGCGGTCTCAGAAAACCGCGTGAGATTCCGCACGCCCACGATCCTGCGTTTCGCCAGCGACTCATTCATGGACGAATTCCACAACCTGCTGAACACCGAGCCGCATCGCCTGAGCGAGTACGTGGCGGCTCCGGAAACCTGGAGCGCGCCTCCCAATGAACCCACTCCCGCGCCGCAAAAGAGCGGTATGGCACTGGTGCTGACGCGCGCGCGCAATGCCGCGGTGCAGCGGCTGCAGGCCAGGGGCAGCCGTGTAATTGGCGCAGGGACGTCGCCACAAAGCGCGGGCGGCCGCAGCATCCTGAAACTCTACCAGCCCGTTCATCAGCGTTATTACCTGATTGCTACTTGCCTGGTCTGCCGCATGCTCGGGCTGCCGGACAGAAAGATTGATGCAGGTGCGCAGGAAAAAACCAGCTTCGTAATGCGCATGCTGCAGCCGCGCAGCGGAGCTGACAAGATCACTCCTGACCCGCGTGACTGCGACGAGTTCGCACTGGTCAACAAGCAGTGGCAGCAGGTCAGCAATCCGGAAGCGATTCTGGAAGGCGAGGAGAAGCATGCCCTCTCGCCTGCCGCTTATATAGAAGATGATTCGCGGCGCCGCCGTCTGTTGGTGGGCCTGATCCCTGTGGGCGATCGTGAGCGGCTGCTGCAGGCGCCGCAGCCGAATCCCGCAGGCGCCGATCCGCTGCCGGCGCTGGTGGATCCCCGCCAGATGTTGTTGAAGGCGCAAGTCATCGGTCCTCTGGCGAACCTGGAAGATGTGGCTGATCGTGCAGTAAAGGCGATCCAGCCCCCTGATCCAATTGCGGACCCGACCACAGTTGCTCTCACTGATGAGCAGGAAAAAGCAAGGCAGAAATCTGTTCCCAACATCCTGAGCAGCGCCAACGATCAAATTCAGCAGATTTCCTGGTACGTGCTGCTGGATCTGGCGCGCTATTTCAAGACATATCTCGGTGATCTCTGGAACGCCATTCAGAGCGGCGACGGATCCTCTCTGAACAGCACGCTTGTGCCGCTCTGGACTACGCTTTCAAACATCAGCTACTCCGGGCTCACCTTGGCGGCGGCGCTCAAGCAGGCTTTTGCTTCGGCAGATCAACTGGAGAGCGTGAAAACCACCTACCAGACCCAGATCACCAATGGAACCGCGGGCTGGCCCAACTTCCTGTTTACGTTTTACACCGTGGATAGCGGCGGCAAGCACGGCCTGACGGGGCTTTCAGATAAGAACGATCGCGCTGCCTTCGAGAGCCAGATTGTTGCTGCCCTGCAGGCACTTGCTCCGGCCCCGGCCAATCCACTGCCGCCCCGGCTCGTGGCGCAGGCGAATGCAAACCCACAGGGTCCGGTGTGGTTCACAGTCCGCTGTGTGCTTGAACGGCCGAACTGCAATGCGTTGACCCCGCCTTTGGTCAGTGAACCCACAGCGGCCTTCCAACTCGCGGCTTATTTCGATCCCGACGCTCCGGCGCGTCCTATCCGCATTGGCATGCCGATCG
>JBAIYI010000148.1:0-2945 GCA_037915955.1 Terriglobales bacterium | reverse complement strand
GGATTGCGCCGCGGCGGTGGTTACGGCGAGAAGCAAAAGAGCAAAACGCAGCCAGACACGCGATGTGGTTGCTCTGCGGCTCCCGGGGTGCGGGGCCAGATTTTTTGTTGTGGAGGAGTTCATTTCTCTATGTCTATGCCTTCCTCTCCCGCAGCCTGGGCTCACGGGAGGTTCTTCTCTGAAACCAAAGAGGCCCAATTACCAGCCAACTCCGCCGCATGTCTTTCCCGCATGGCAGCCTGCGCTGTTCAAAGAGGCTGGCGGGGAAAAAGCGCCAGCCTCCCTGGTGAGTGAAACCGCAGGCATAGTTTCCCCGGAAGCGGAACCGAACGACTGCAATCTGATCTGGCGTGGTCATCAGCAGCATGCGGGGACTACCGATGAACCCTTCAGATCGATCAAAGTGCTTGCCGAAACGCGTTTGGGAGGAGAGCAGACTCACATCCGTATTGCGGCAATCGGTTCCGCATCCAGGACGCCGGCATTCCCTCAAGGGGCGATGACAGCGCTCTCACCAAACTGACCCTGAACCGGAAGCTCTCCTGATTTGGGTACTCACGACCGGCAATTGCTTGATGCCGGCCGTGAGCGGCTGTGAAGCAACGTTTACGGCAACACCACGTACACGTGGCCCTGTCCCTGCACGGGAGCCAGAGTGGTGGAGTTGAGTGTTGGTGTAAGCGGCAGCAGGCTGGGATCGTCGCCGATCGCCAGTGTGCCGTCCGGAGCAAAGCCCAGCCCAGTGACTACGCCGATCGCAGACTTCAAATTGAGATTGGCGGCGAACTGGCCATCTGCCGTCCACAGAGTGTCCTTGGAACAGAGGAAGCTCCACTGATCCACTTCCGCCGCACCGCCCATGAAGAGCGAAGGCGTGCTCGGGTTGAACGTCCTGACCACGGTGTTGCAGGGGACTTGACCCGTGGGTCCAACGGCGAGCGCTGCCGGCGTGTCAATGTCAGTGGGCGGCGCCGACCGGCGAGGCAGGTTGATGAATAGGCCAACACCGTTGAAGAACGCAGCCCTTCCACGGATCATGTCAGGAGCGGCGTTGAGGACCACTGTTTGTTGTCCGCTGCCCGTCTGGAAGAGGCTGTCACCTTCCGGCAAACCATTCTCCATGAGGTAAAGATCCACGCCGTTGAAGGCCATGTTCCTTACGCCGAGTCCCAGAAAAGTGGAAGCTACGACCTGGGCCGAACTGGGAGCCGTGGCTGCAGCAAGGATCTTGGTGATCTGCGAACCGGTGGTCGGACCGATATAAAGGTCGGTGAGGCCGGTGATTGGATTGGTGTAGGCAGCCACAGCGGCGGCGATCGAACCGCGGCCCTGGCTGAGCAATCCGCTTTCTGAAAGCGTCTGGCTCACAGGATCGAACGCGAGCCGGGCGATGCCGTTCAGTGTGTTATGGATATCGGGCACATACACGACGTTGTTCTTGTCCACCGCAGGCTGGCCCGGAACGAAACCGGGAGTCGGCTTGAAGCAGTTGGTCAGCGACGCCGTGCCCGGACCGGTCTGGTCAATGCGGCAGAGGCCCTGAGCTTCATCGGCCACCCAGAAATGCGAGCCCACGAAGATCAGTCCACGGGGATGCGTGATGCCGGAGGCCAGCAGCAGACCTTCGGTCCCAGCAGTTGCCTGGCGCGGATTGGGAGTGAGCGGAGTCCCCGGTCCAGCAAGGCTGTTGATCGTGCAAAGGGCCGCGGGATTCGATGCTGTGGGACAGACTTCAGGCGACACCGGAGCTTTCAGTACCCATGCCCGTCCCGTGCGTGAGGTAAAGACCGGGATGCCCGGAAGCGGCGCTTCGATGAGCAGATCATCGGTGATCAGGATGTCGCCGCCCGGATCGCCGGGGAAGTTGGCGTTTGCCGGGTGGATGTTTACGCCCCGCGGCAGCGCGTACGAAACCAGATGACCATTGAGCAGACCGCTTTTCGACCATACCTGGAAGACCGCGGGCCCGACCAGGGTGCCGGTTACGCTCGTATCCAGTCGAACGATGTCAGCGCCAGCGGAGTAATAGATGAAGCGCACGCCATCGGACGCCATGCCCATGGGGAACTGGATGTTCTGGTACTGCAGCTGTCCGGTGCAGGCGATGGTGATGCGTGTGCAGGCAGTGATGTTCTGAATGCGTTCTGCGAATCCGGCCTGAACGCCCCAGAAATCATTGCCGATGAAAGCGAGGCTGACATAGCGCTTTCCATTGCTGGAGATGGCCACAATACTCGCTTTTTGAATCAGCGGAGACGGAGGACGGGGATCGCGCGGGTTGGTGACGCGCACGACGTTTCCGTCGGCGTGGAATACGACGTAGAGATTTCCATCCGGACCGATCTTTGCGGCTTCCGGCTTCAACTTGCCCGCCGGTGCCCCAACAAACGTGACGCCTGACGCCGGCCCGATCACGTTTTCCAGAGTGGCGATGATGCTATGCCCTGGATTGCTGGGATCCGGACCGAAGGTGACGCGATTCACGCCGGTTCCTGCGATGTCTGCGAGGAACACATACGGGCTGTTCGGGCGATCGTCAAACGGCTCTGACGTTCCGTTCAGCGTGCAGGTAGCGATATTGAGCACGCCGTTATCAATACGGCAGAAGCCCGAGGCGCCATCGCCAACCCAGTAGTCGACGGGGCCGCCTGGGATCAGTTGGACCCGCACCATGCCGCGGGGGCGGAACATGCTTGCGGGGGCAATGTTAATGCTGGGGGATGCATAGGCGCTCACGGCTGTCACGATCACAGCGACTAGAACCAGAAGCTGCTTCGCGAGGCTGTAGGGGGCCCGCAGGGATACGGGTTTCATGGTCAGGTTCCTCTCTTTAGTTGTTCCATCCGCCGCTTCAAAAAACGCCGGAGCCCGGAAGCAGCTTCTGATTTGTCTCTTTGTGGCTGCCGCACCTGGCAAAGGTCCGGCAGCCACCCTGAATGGTTATC
>JBAIYI010000391.1:0-1526 GCA_037915955.1 Terriglobales bacterium | reverse complement strand
CTGAGTGGCTGGATCAAAGGAACGGAAAGCTTCTCCCAGGCGTGGACCAAGTTGGTGAATGACATGGCTTCAAAATTTGTTGAAGGGCTGGAGAAGCAGCTCATGTCGTTCATCCAGCACAAAGCGATGGAACTGGCTATGCACGTGAGCACCGAGAAAGCCAAGGACACCGCCAGCAAAGCGGCGCATGCAAAGCAAGACGAGCGTACGGCATACAGCGCAGCCAAGGGCGCCTGGGAATCAGTGGTGCACACGCCCATCATCGGTCCTATCCTCGCCCCCCTGGCCGCCGCCAGCACCTTTGCCGCGGTTACAGCGTTCGGCTCTGCCGAAGGCGGCCAGTATCTGGTTCCTTCTGAGCAGCTCACCATGCTTCACAGAAATGAAATGGTATTGCCTGCCGGGGTTGCCGATCGCATGCGCGGGGTCATCGACTCAGGCGGAGGCGGCGGTTATACGGTCATCGTGAATCATTCGGTAAGTGCCGTTGATGCTGAATCGTTCCAGTCTCACGTTCGCCGCCACGCGCATATGATCGGCAATGAGGTGGCTAGAGTTCTCCGGAAGCGCGTCGTCGCCGGGTAGCCGGGCCGTTCTCAAAAAAGGTGGTTGGCGAACAGAAAGGGATGATATGATCGTGCCTCACCAGATCACACTTTTGGGAGCTCGCCTTGTATTGTGTTCGGACTGCCGTACAGCGTGCATCGATTCTTCTTCTTGCTCTGATGTTTCTACCGGGTTGCAATGACTCAAAGCTTACCCGGCCTGCTGCCCTTAAGGAAATTGAACCATCTTTGTATTCAACCGGAAGGCTGCTTGCCGCCGTTGGCCGCCTGAGCGATGGCCGGTGTGCCTCGGAAGGCGGCGGGGATTATCTCTCCTTCCATCCGGACACGGAGATCCAATATGTGGTACTGCAGCGGGGCGGTTACATCACAGTAACCCCGGATGGCGATCATTTCTGGAACGTCAGCCTTACGCCAAAAGGTCAGGCCTTGCTCAATGCCTTCCCGCGAGATCTGCACCCCAACCGTAAGCCTGATGGAGAGAACGGTTGCAACTTCCGTATGTATCAGTTCCGTATTGCTGCTCCGGCCGGCCTTGAGGTCAACGAGATTACTCAGGAGACGTACCCGGTCGTCAACTATCAATGGTATTGGGAGCCCACGCAATTGGGCCGCGAACTCATGGACGATGGTTCCATCTACAGCGGCCTCACGCCTAAGGAGCGGGACTACCTTCAGATGGCCGCGAACTCCAGGCAATACGATTTCGCAGTCCCACTCCCTTCAAAACCCCAGGTAAGCGTTCGTCGCATGACATTCGTCAAGACTGACCAGGGCTGGAGCGAGAAGATGTAATGCATTGTTGCCGAATGTGATTCCCCGTCTTTTCTACCTTGCCGCCTGCGGGCGGCTTTTTTATTTCTATGAGCAATTTACTCTTTCCCAAAATCCGTGGCCTGGCTTGGACCATCAAAAAGACGCCGACTTTCTCCACTGAAATCCAGGAGTCGCTGGCCGGGC
>JBAIYI010000123.1:0-4460 GCA_037915955.1 Terriglobales bacterium | reverse complement strand
AACCCAGAACCTTAGCCGGCGTTCAGCGGTTGGGGATCCGCGGCCGGGGGCGGCCACGCTCCACGCAAAAAAGGGTTTCCACACGATGTCGGCACGATGTGAAAGCTGGCACCGGAAGAGTAGAGGGATCGCCGTAATCGCGCGGAATCGCCGTAATCGGAGCAGCAAAACCCCAATCGTTCATCGGATTAGAGCCCACACAAAGACACGGGAAAGATCATGTGACGCCGGTGGGAAGCGAACGCAAGGTCCCTCCGGCCTACTCGCGAGCTGGTGAAAGCGCTCGCTCGCTTTACGGCCGTCGGGATGACGACATTGAGGGTATTGGCGCAGTCGCGAGCCTTTTCAGGAACGGCGCAAGGTGTATAGCGAGCGACAAAACCAGGAATTTTGGGCAAGTTAACACTTTTTTAATGTTGCATTTACGGTTCCCTGGGGCAAAACCGCATGACAAACAAATCGCACCTCGGTTAACCTTAAATAAGGTGACACAGGAAGTTCTTCGCCTTTTTAGTCCCCAGAACAGGCGTGCATTCATATGGGAGCCAGACAAGGCCTTTCGCCCACCCGGCCGAAGCCAATCGAGGTCTCTGACGAGGAAGAGAGTGTTCTGACTTCGTCCAATGGTCACGCGCCTGACGAACCGCTCCCCCTGAACGATCCCAGTCTTTACGTGAACCGCGAGCTCAGCCTGCTGGCGTTTCAGCGCCGCGTGCTGGAAGAAGCCCAGGATGACACGAACCCTCTGCTGGAACGAGTGAAGTTCCTTTCCATTCTGGGTTCGAACCTGGATGAATTTTTCATGATCCGGGTGGCGGGCCTGATGCGTCAGGTGGAGGCGGGCACAGCCGAGCTTTCCCCTGACGGCCTGACCGCGGCTGAGCAGCTGGATGCGATCCGGACCGAAGTGGCGAATCTGCTGGCCACGGCGCACAAGATTCTGCGCCGCCAGTTATTGCCGGCGCTGGAGCGCGCGGGCATCAAGATTCGCGAATATTCGCAGCTCTCGGCCGCGCAGAAATCGCGGGCAGAAAAGTACTTCAACGAAACGGTTTTTCCGATCCTGACGCCGCTGGCTTTTGACCCCGGACGGCCTTTCCCGCATATCTCCAACCTGAGCCTGAATCTTGCAGTACAGATCCAGGACGCTGAAGGGCAGGAGCACTTTGCCCGGGTGAAAGTTCCGGCGACGCTGCCGCAACTGGTCTCTGTGGAGCCGCTGCACAAGCGCGCGACGAAAGACAGCCGCGGCGCAAAGACGCAGACCTTTGTGTGGATAGAAGACGTGATGGCGGCCAACCTGGGCCTGCTTTTCCCCGGTATGGAAGTGCTGGCGGCGTATCCGTTCCACATCACACGCGATGCCGAGATCGAAATCCAGGAACTGGAAGCGGGCGACCTGCTGGAGAACACAGAAGAAGGTTTGCGGCAGCGGCGATTCGGCGACGTGGTGCGCCTGCAGGTGAGCACCGGAATGCCGCCGGAAGTCCTGAAGCTGCTGATCAACAACCTGGAGGTTACACGCAAACAGGTTTTCCGCCACACCGGGCCGTTTTCGCTGAGCCGTCTGAAGTACCTGGCTGCGCTTGATCGCGAAGACCTGAAGGATCCCCCGTTCCTGCCTGCGTCGCCGACGCTGCTGAAACCTGAGAGTGAAGAAGAAGATATTTTCAGCATCATCCGCAGCCGCGACATCCTGGTGCATCACCCGTTCGATTCGTTCCAGCCGGTGGTGGACTTCCTGAAGACTTCAGCCAGAGACCAGTCTGTGCTGGCCATCAAAATGACGCTCTACCGCACCGGGCGCAACTCACCGATTGTGGAAGCGCTGCTGGAGGCGAGCGAGGAAGAGAAACAGGTAGCCACGCTGGTGGAACTCAAGGCCAGGTTCGACGAAGAAAGCAACATTGAGTGGGCGAGAGCGCTGGAACGCCAGGGCGTGCATGTGGTTTACGGCCTGATCGGGTTGAAGGTCCACTGCAAGGTGGCGCTGGTGGTAAGGCTGGAAGGCGATGAGATCAAGCGCTACGTCCATCTGGGAACCGGTAACTACAATCCGGTGACGGCTCATCTTTATACCGACTTCGGCCTGTTCACGGCGGACGAAGACATTGGAGCTGACGTGACCGATCTTTTTAATTACCTGACCGGCTACTCGTCAAAGAAAGACTATCGCAAGCTGCTGGTTGCGCCCATCAACCTGCGGCAGGGGATTGAGGCGCGTATCCGCAAGGAAATCATGCACAGCCGGCGCAAAGGCGACGGTCACCTGATCTTCAAGATGAACTCGCTTGAAGATCCGCAGATGATCCAGCTTCTCTATGAAGCGTCGCAGGCGGGCGTGAAGATCGACCTGCTGGTGCGCGGCATCTGCTGCCTGAGGCCGGGAGTTCCCGGAGTAAGTGACAACATCCGGGTGATCAGTATTGTTGGGCGGTTCCTGGAGCACAGCCGGATCTATTACTTCCGCAACGGCGGCGATGAGCAGCTCTACCTGGGCAGCGCTGATCTGATGTCGCGCAATCTAAGACGCAGGGTGGAAGCGCTGTTCCCGGTGGAAGACCGACGGCTGGTGCGCCACTTGCGCGATCGAGTGCTGGAAACTTATCTCTCGGACAATGTGAAAGCGCGAGAGATGATGGCCAACGGCGAATATCGCCGGGTGCAGCAGGAGCCGGGAGAGCCGGTAGTGAACAGCCAGGAAGTACTGCTCAAGGTGCGCAAGTCGCGCACACGGCGCACCTGACAAAAATTGACACGAGGGGCAAAGCAGAGTAGCGTAAGAGCTGAGCGAGCATCTTTCCTCACTCGTCAGGTCCTCTGGACTAAGTCAGACCATCTGAGCCGCACCTTCCACCTTAGCTAATCAGCAAATCCACGTCACGCGGACGGATCTGGGCACACGCAAGCTTCTGCACAGGCGGCCCTCCATGGCTTCAAAATCGATCTTTTTGCTTCTGCTATGCGCGCTGGGGCTTGCCCTGATCAGCAGTGGCGGGGCTGACTGGCGCAGCTTGATGCGATTTTCCGTATGTGTGGTGGGTGCAGCGGCAATTCTTCAGGCTCTGCGCGCCCGCAGCGAGTACCTCTGGGCGGGGATTTTCGGCGGCGTGGCCCTGCTATTTGGTCTGCTGGTGCCCGTTTCAACGGGAAAGAACTCCTTCTGGCCGGACATAATCTGCGTGCTCGTTTTTGTCGTCTATTACCGGCTGTGTATCGCCAGGCGTGAACCTTCGCTGGGTGCCGGAAGTCACGCTGGCGCGCAACGTTCGCGCTGAGTCCCCACGACAACGCCACCCCTGCGGCGCTCATGAATAGCCGTAAGAGAACAGGGCCCCAGCTCCAGCTCGTCAGAAAAGGTGAAATATGCGATCAGAATACGTTTTTGCTGCCAGCAAGGAAATCGGCAACCGCTTCATGCTATGCCGGGTGACCTCGGTCTCTGCTCGAAGGCTGCAGGTCGGCTCGCGGCAGGCGAGTGAGACCATCAACAAATCCCTTAAGCTCATTGCGGCCGCGGAACTGACGCAAGACAACATGGCGCAGGATGGGCCCGCTCCGGCTGAAATTACACCTGCATTGGAGACTGAGGCGGTAACCCCGGTTATTGATAGTGTGGCACCCGACCAGCAGCCAGAGCAGATCGGGTAGAGAGAGTTCAATGGGAAAATCGCATACGTTCCTGCTCCACTGCGTAGTGGACTATGTCCTTATCATGCGTGTCCCAGCTCTTTGCATGGCGGCTTGCGGCGGCGTTGAAAAGGACTTCGCGTGAAGCGTCATCTGTTTCCGAGGTTCCAAATTCAGCGTACGATTGCGCGCGCGCGGCGCTCAACATGGGATATTCATGCTGATAAAGTTCTGAAACAGTCTGTTTGTCGAGAAGCGTGCCGCACAGATCACCTTGATCGGTGAGGGAAAACTGGACCGCAAATGAGTTCATCATGCGAATCGAGACTATCTCATCGCCGGCCAGAGTCTTCGCAGCCTGACGGGCCTGGGGTTCGGTCTCAGCGCTTACAAAAATGCAGTTGCCGTCACGCAAGCGTAAAACGTAAATAGACATGGCGCCTCCAACTGGATCGATGAACTCTGCCAGACTCCATTCTACAGACCGGCGACGATGGGCGGTCGGCGAACAACAGGCGCCAACTGCAGGAGAGTGAGGAGCAAGCTGTGAAGAACACGGGGATGAATGATCAACAGAAATTAGCGGCAGCGAACCGGGAGACACGCGAAGGTGTGGAGGACCATCGCCGGGGCGAGGAGTCGCCCGAAGATCATCGCCGCAATGATGAGGACCTCACGGCAATCGACAGAAAGAACCTGAGACGATCATCGGCTACGTAGTGGTCTCTTTGTGGAGGACCTGATCAGGGATGCTGCTGAATAAAAAGGGCTTTCGGCCCAACTCCCCGGCACAACATCTGTCCTGTGACGACGCATCTGACTAGAGGCAG
>JBAIYI010000327.1:0-1749 GCA_037915955.1 Terriglobales bacterium | reverse complement strand
CGTATTCCCCGCGGAAAAATACCGCATGATTAAAAAGCGGCTGCTCGATGACCAGATTGCCGAGCCGGATGACTTCGTGAAGCCACAGCCGGCCGACGACGAGGATATCCTGCTGGTTCACACCCGCGAATACGTCCAGAAATTGAAGACCGGGACGCTCTCTGCCATGGAAGAGCTGCAGATGGAGGTACCGTACTCTCCGGAACTGGTAAAGGCGTTCTGGCTGGCGGCGGGTGGCTCGATTCTGGCTGCTGATCTGGCGCTACGCAACGGATTCGCGGTCAACATCGGCGGGGGGTTTCATCATGCTTTCCCCGACCATGGCGAGGGCTTCTGCGTAATTCACGACGTCGCGGTGGCGATCAAGCGGATGCACCACGAAGGAAAAATCAACCGGGCAATGACCGTGGACCTGGATGTCCACAACGGCAACGGCACAGCGGCAATATTTCCGCCGCAACGCAAAGCAGGCAGCCCGCTCCCCAGCACCGGAGGAATTCGCCATGACCTGCGGCGGAGCGGAAGTGAATTGCAGTTGCTGGGAGCCAGCGACGGCGAGTTGGAAGTCTTCACCATCTCTCTGCATCAGGCGCACAATTATCCTGCCTACAAGCCGCCGTCTTCCATTGATGTGCATTTACCCGATGGCACGAACGATGAGGAATATCTCGGCTGGCTGGATCAGGCGTTGAGTTCGGCATTTCGCAGCTTTGAACCGGAGCTGCTCTGCTATATTGCCGGGGCTGATCCGTATAAAGAGGATCAACTGGGCGGGCTGGCGCTGACGATCGAAGGGCTTAAGCAGCGTGACGAACTGGTGTTCAAAATTGCCAAGGCGCGTAATGTACCGGTCATGGTGACCTTTGCGGGCGGATACGCTCGGCACGTACAAGATACGGTTACGATCCACTGCAATACGATCATGGCAGCAAAAGAACTCTTCTAGACATGCAGATCCAACTCATACGCCACGCCACTCTGCTCCTTGAATACGCCGGCATGCGACTGCTGGTTGATCCCATGCTCAGCGATGCTGGAGCCATGGCGCCGATCCAGAATTCTCCGCAGCCGCGCAATAATCCACTTGTCCCGCTTCCCTGCCCCGTGGAGCAGGTGCTCGATGGCGTGCAAGCTGTGCTGGTGACGCACACGCATCGCGACCACTGGGACGATGCCGCCATTCAGCTTGTCCCGAAAGACCTGCCGCTCTTCTGCCAGCCGGAAGACCTGGCCAAAATGGAATCAACCCACTTTGTGAATGCCGCAGCCGTTCACGACGCGCGCCACTGGAGCAAGATTTGCATCACCCGCACACACGCTCAGCACGGGACAGGAGAGATCGGTAAAGCCATGGCGCCCGCGAGCGGCTACGTCCTACAACATGAGGGCGAGCCCACTCTCTACATCGCCGGCGACACAATCTGGTGCCACGAGGTGAAGGAAGCGATCCGGCGCTTTCATCCGCAGGTGATCGTGGTGAATGCCGGCGGCGCGCGTTTTCTTCAGGGCGATCCCATCACCATGACGCCGGAAGACGTAATTCATGTCTGTAAAGCGGCTCCGCACGCGCATGTAATTGCGGATCACATGGAGGCAATCAATCATTGCCTGGTCACGCGTGGTGAACTGGCGCGAGCGGCGCATGCGGCAGGAGTGAAGGTCACGATCCCGGAAGATGGGGAAATGGTGAGACTAGCAGATGCAGGGTGAGGCTGCAGTTCAACAAACTGAAGAGGCACGGCCACGGTT
>JBAIYI010000241.1:0-4779 GCA_037915955.1 Terriglobales bacterium | reverse complement strand
TGCTGGGGCTCACGATGCTGCCGCCGGTTTCGCTGCCTATAGAGAAGCCGACCAGACCCGCCGCCGTCGATGCACCGGGGCCGGCGCTCGATCCCGAAGCTCCTTCTTCAAGCAGCCACGGATTCATCGTTTGTCCGCCGAACCAAATGTCATTGAGAGCCAGCGCGCCAAGGCTGAGCTTGGCGATGAGCACTGCGCCGGCATCGCGAAGACGTTTCACCACCGCGGCGTCCGTGTTCGGCACGCGATTGCGATATGGCTCGGCACCGTAGGTCGTCGGGATGCCGGCTGTGTCGAGCAGATCTTTTCCGCCCCAGGGAATGCCATGCAGCGGCCCGCGATACTTTCCGGCTGCAATCTCCTGATCGGCCTGCTTTGCCTGCTGCATCGCAACGTCGCTGGTGAGGGTGATAATGCAGCGTAGTTTGGGATCGAAGCGCTTGATTCGGTCGAGGTAAATCTGCGTCAGCCGCGTGGAGGTTAGCTGGCGCTTCTGCATCCACTGCGAGAGCTTCGTGACTGGAGCGTAGGCAATGTCTTCTTCTTTCGTGGGCAGCGGGCCGGGATCGGCTTTACTCCAGTTGAAGAAGTCGCGGGCGGGACCGGCTTTTTCTCCCGGCAACACCGGATTCCAGGTGGAATAAGGAGCCACTGTGGATTCGATTTCCACTTTGTGGGGACCAGTGCGGCGCTCATAGAGCGGCGCCATTGACATGCGCCAGTTGCCCGCGGCCTGCGCGCGCTCAGCGGCCGTGAGCTCGATCTGCACCAGCTTTTCGGCGTCAGCGAACGTCGCCGTTGAAACTTCCGGGCCAACGGCAGGCGCGGTGCCAAATGCGGGCGGCGCACCCGGCGGAGGCTCAGGCGGTTTCTGGTCAGTGGGCTTTTGTCCTTCAATCTTTCCGGCAACTGCCGCTCCTAAGATTCCAGCCGATGCTTCTGCCAGGAACTGCCTCCGCGATTTAGCCATGAATTCCTCCGGTCGGAGATTATAGCGGGACGCAGAGCGCCGTCATCCGGCAGCGATATGGGCGATGCAAATCGCGTACTATCAGTGGGAAAAGTCGGCTCGCAATTCGGCAATACGATGCCGGGCCAGCCTGTACATGCATTGTTCGTGAGCAGTGCCTGCGCCCGATCCAGTGGTATAGCTGAATGCAATCGCATCGCAGTGCTGTTTGCGGTAAACTGCCCAGCTATTTTGCGATTTCGCAACTGTGTTGGCGGCCTTGCGGAGCTCACCTGCGACAACCGCGCCCAGTACCGGATCGGTTTTTCTGAAGTCGGAAGCAATCTCCCGAGCCAATTCATTTACCTCACGCGTCGCCTTCTCCTGCTCTCGCGTATAACACTGGCGCGTTTCAACGTTGGAATATTCTCGCTTGTCGCATGGATCGGCTGGGCCGGATGTTTGGGCAGACGAAGTTTTGCCGACCTCACCGGCACTGGGGTGAGCATGAGAAGAACCAGTCAGTAAGAGGCCCAGCAGCACAAACGAGACGATGATGATCAGAGCGCGTCCACGCATATCTTCTCCTGGCACAGCGGTGAGAAGCTTAGCGCATTTTGTACAAAAGAAAAGGGCCACCTGTGGCGGCCCTTAAAGAACGTCTCACTCTGCGGGTTACTGCTGGCTTCCCGGATTGCTGCTCGCAGGAGACGAACTGGAAGACGTCGATCCACCGCCCAGCTTCTGGTCGATCTGCTGCGCCTTGTCGAGGTGCTGTTGAAGTTTCGGCGTAAGCGTGCTGGCAAGCTGCTTCACGTCATTATCTTTGGCGTTCTGCGAGGCATCCTGGAACTCCTGAACATCTTTCTGGTGGTCCTGCACCATTCCGTCCATGTAGTCCTTATCAAAGTCCTTGCCCTTTTTGTCGCTCTGCAGCTTGGTCTGAAGCTGCTGAGCGTCGTCCGGCAGAGTGTCAGGGATGGTCACGTTCTTGGACTGTGCCAGCTGCTGAATCTGTTTCAGGGCTGCGGTGTGGTCTTTCACCATCATCTGCGCGAACTGCTTGACCTGCGGATTGGTGGCCTTGGCGGCGACCATCTTGCCCAATGTGATCTCAGCCTGGTTGCCCTGGCCGGCCTTCATCAGGAAGTCGTTATCTGAACTTGCGGAATTGCTGGCGCTGTTTGCCGCCGAACTGTTGGCTGACGAACTGTCGCTCGAGGCCGGCTGCGCCGAGCTACTGTTCTCAGGCGTGGCAGCCTTATTATTGCTGCTGCAGCCCAGACTCATGAGCCCGAGCACCAGCAAAAAGAAAATCCCCTTCTTCATATAGTTGATCCCTCCTATGCGGTGTCTTGGTTAGGATGAGGCGGGCACGGAGGGGGATGGGTGGGGCGAATGAAGCAACAATATAATGAGGATAGAGGGAGTGAATCAGGTCGCCGGATCACCCGCCGAGTTGATCTTCCTCCAGTTCGCTCTCTTCTGGAACATCAGTCGGGCTCTCGAAGTCGATACGGTAGCCGTCAGGATCGGTCACCGGTACAACCCAGAGACGGTTGCCGACAAAAGGGCGTTGCCGCGTCTGGATTCCGCGCGATTTGAACTCGCGATAGAGCGCCAAAGCGTCCTCGCACATGAAACAAACCGAGGTTCCTGTGCCGAGCGTTTCTTTGGGCCGGTACTCCAGCAGAAACTCCTGCAGCATGATGGAGGCGTCGCCTAATTGCAGCCAGCACCAGCGAATGCGTCCATCGGGCTTGTCCTCCGCGCGGTTTGGAATCCACGAATGTTTCATCTTGAATCCCAGACCATCCACGTAGAAGCAGAGGGACGCTTCCATGTTGGTCACGCCGAAAAACGGCACCGCCTGCCTGACGTTGACACTCGTAGTGGCTTCCGTGGTCATGCTTCACCTCACCAGCATCGCTGGATATCGTAACAACAAATGGCAGTCCTGGCCGGACGTGACAGCCCACTGCGATGAATCAAAATTGTTTCTCAGTTGAATTGGCGATCTGGCCAACCAGGAAGCACACGAAACGGACCTATGGAGGAGCGACGAAGGGCGCGGCGGCTCTACTTGGTTTTGGCCGCAGATCGAGTAAGGGGAGCCGGTTGTGGATCCGGTGATTGCCTCATGGGCCAGAGCGCGCCACTGGGCAACCATATATATTTGCCGCGAACGCCGGCAACAAACTGCAACACTTTCCCGCCACCCTCATCCGGGCTGCGCCGCAGGCGAAAGCGAAATCTTTCCGGAACGTAGAACTCAATCACGCTTGCCATTTCTTCGCCTCAATGTTCAATTTCCAGAGCGGATCACCTTTGCTACTTAAGTGCTAAGTACCTGAAATTGGATTCCCGAGTTGCGGCAAAGATTCGCAAAGAATGTAGCTGGGCGGTGACATGAAGCCCTTGTGGCAAATATCACTGCCATCTGCGCAGGGAGGCCTTCAGAATGATGTACTACCAATCCAGTCTGATATTTTGGTAAAATCATACTGCGTTAGTACGGATTCAAGTTCCGGGCCCAAACAGCACGTCCGGAGCGTGGGCATATGTTCAGACTCAACAAACTTACGGATTATGGCATTGTGCTGATGGCCCACGTGGCGCGTGGCGACGAACGCATGCCGCACACCGCCCGGAGCCTTTCGGAAGCCACCAAGCTGCCGCTGCCGACGGTCGGCAAGCTGCTGCGCCAGCTATCGGACTCAGGCCTGCTGAGTTCGCACCGCGGGGTGAAAGGCGGCTACAACCTGGCACGGTCGGCAGAAGAGATTTCCGTCGCAGACATCATCCTGGCGCTGGAAGGGCCGATCGGCTTTACCGAGTGCAGCGTGGTGCCCGGGCTGTGTGACATGGAGCGCAGCTGCTCCATCAAGCTGAATTCCCAGATTATTGGCGACGCGCTGCGGGATGCGCTGGAGCACGTGATGCTCTCCAACCTGATCAAGCAGATGCCGCCGCACGAGCGAAGAAGCCAGAGCAAGTTCGTTTCGATTGAACCAGCAATTGCAGAGGGAGTGCGATGAGCTCAACCGAGCAGATTCAGGATTTAACAAAACAGGAATACAAGTGGGGCTTCGTCACTTCAGTAGAAGAGGACCGGCTGCCTCCGGGGCTGAGTGAGGACATTATCCGCGCCATCGCCCAGAAGAAGGGCGAGCCGGAGTTCATGACTGAGTGGCGGCTGAAGGCGTATCGCTACTGGGCTGGATTGGAGCAGAAGCATCAGGAGCCGAAGTGGGCGAACGTCCAGTTTCCGCCAATCGACTACCAGGCTCTCTCCTATTATTCAGCGCCAAAGCAGAAGAAGGAGCTGAAGAGCCTGGAGGAGGTCGATCCGGAAATTTTGGCGACCTATGACAAACTCGGCATCCCGCTGCATGAGCAGAAGCTGCTCGCGGGTGTGGCCGTGGACGCGGTGTTTGACAGCGTTTCCGTGGCGACGACCTTCAAGGCCAAGCTTGCCGAAGCCGGCGTGATCTTCTGTTCGTTCTCTGAGGCGGTGAAGAACCATCCTGAGCTGGTGAAGAAGTATCTGGGCTCGGTGGTTCCGTACACTGACAACTTCTTTGCTGCGCTGAATTCCGCAGTTTTCAGCGATGGCTCCTTCGTTTACGTGCCCAAGGGCGTGCGCTGCCCCATGGAGCTCTCAACCTACTTCCGCATCAACGCGCAGAATACCGGACAGTTCGAACGCACGCTGATCATCGCCGACGAAGGCGCGTACGTGAGCTATCTGGAAGGCTGCACTGCGCCGGTTCGCGACGAGAACCAGCTTCACGCCGCTGTGGTGGAACTGATCGCGCATGACAACGCGA
>JBAIYI010000460.1:0-3281 GCA_037915955.1 Terriglobales bacterium | reverse complement strand
CACCAAGGGTCTGGATTTCCTGGTACGCAAGAACAAAGTCACTGCTGTCCGCGGATACGGGCAGCTTACCGGCCCGGCGAAGAACGGCGTTCATACGGTTGAAGTAACGGACGACGCCGGTAAGAAGTCGCAGGTCCAGGCCAAGAACCTCATCATCGCCACGGGGTCCTACGCGCGTATGCTTCCCGGCCTGCAGCCAGACGATCGCATCCTGACCAACATTGAAGTGCTGAGCCTCGGAGCAATTCCCAAGTCGATGGTGATCATCGGATCTGGTGCGGTGGGCGTGGAATTCGCCTCCATTTACAGGTCTTTTGGCGCGGAAGTTACGGTCATCGAGATGCTGCCGCGGCTGGTACCTGTGGAAGACGAAGAGGTGAGTAAAGAACTGCTGCGCTCGTTCAAGAAGAAAGGCATCAACTGCTTCGTCAACACGAAAGTCGAGAAGGTGGAAAAGACGAAAGACGGAGTGGCGGTCACGTTCACGCCGCAGGGAGAGGCTTCGCAAAAGCTCGAAGCGGAGAAAGTTCTGGTGGCGGTTGGTCGCGGACCGAACACAGAGAAAATTGGCCTTGAGAAGGTGCCCAACATCAAGACCGAACGCGGCTATGTGCATGTGGACCAGTGGCAGCGCACCGGGGAGCCGGGAATTTATGCGATCGGTGACATCCTCGCCGGATACCCGCAGCTGGCGCACTCTGCAATGATGGAAGGGATCGTGGCGGTAACGCAGATCGCCGGCAAGCCGGCTAAGGCGGTCAACAAGCTGCGTATTCCGGGCTGCACCTATTGCGAACCGCAGATCGGCAGCGTGGGATTGACAGAGACGAAGGCCAAAGAAGCGGGCCATCAGGTGAAGGTCGGGAAATTCCCGTTCACGGCGAACTCGAAGGCCAGCATCATCGATAACCATGAAGGTTTCATCAAAGTGGTGGCCGATGCGAAATACGGTGAGATCCTTGGCGTGCACATCATCGGACCCGTGGCGACGGAATTAATCGCCGAAGCTGTGGCCGTAATGGAACTGGAAGGAACCGTGGAAGACCTGATGTTCACCATCCACGCGCACCCGACGGTTTCCGAGGCCATGCTGGATGCGTTCAGCTCGGTGGAAGGCAAAGCGATCAATATCTAAAGGCGGGCAGTCGGTTCACTGAAACAGAGAATGTAGCCGTCCGGGTCCTCGATGTAAAAGTCGAGGCACCCCCACGGTCTCTCTTCGAGCGGCCTGATCACATGGGCGCTCCGCTGTTGCAACTCGGCAAACAGGCCCTGAATACCTGAAACAGAGATATATGCGTCCAGGTGTTCGTCGGCTTTGCGGTGCTCTCTTCCGGCGCGAACGTTCTCCCCATGTTTGAGATGGATGGCGAATCCGTCACGCGAGACGCTGGCGTAGAACGACTCATACACAAAGTCGAGTTTGAAGCCGAGCGTGTCGCAGTAGTGCGCGATTGTGCGATCGAGATCTTCGACCAGAAACTGTGGAGCAATCCCATTCAGGTGCGTTGATTGGTGGACTGCTGCTTCAGGCATCTGCATTCCTCGATAGGTGAACAGCCCAAGGGCTTCCCGCCGAATCTATATCATCTTCATTTCGCAGGCAAACCCGTGAACCGCCCGTACCTCTCATTTGTGGGAGGTCACCATGCCCATTGATCCGGTCTGCAAGATGGATATCAAAATCGCCGACGCAGCAGCCAGTCACGATTATCACAATGAAACCGTGTACTTCTGCTCGCTGGAGTGCAAGAACAAGTTCGAGGCTGATCCGGCTAAATACATGGATGAGATGAGCGACGAAGAACAGATAGCAAGCTGAGTGACTACAGCCGTTGAACGAAGAGGCGACACATCGTGGCAGAATCCTTGCCTGAGCCGGGCGGCTTAGTAAAAATGAAAAGCCCGGCTCAAGTCCTTTCCTAAGAAGCCCACCGAAAAAGAAATTTGAAGGCCGGCTGGAGCGCCCCGCACAACTCCCCCCAAGAGAGCTGCGCAAAGACCGGCCGGCCTTCTGCTTGCATGAAGCGTTACATTACTTTTACTATAAAGAAAAGATATTGTCCTGACACGCTAATGATTAACGAGCCTGCAATTCGTTTTCCCGCAAGGAAAACGCCGCCAGATTCTTTGCGCAAAAGGAAAAAACGCCTGTGCCGCTGAACAAAACCATCACTGAGGGTCTTAAGCCGTATTCCATCGGAGAGAAGCTGCGCACGTTGCGGCTGAAAAAGAGCATGGGACTGGTGCAGCTGGGGAAGCACACCGGGCTTTCGGCCGCCATGCTCTCCAAGCTCGAGCGCGGAAAGCTGGTGCCCACCTTGCCGACTCTGCTGCGCATAGCTCTGGTATTTAACGTCGGCCTGGATTACTTCTTCACTGACGAGAAGAAGCGGCGTATTGTGGCGATCACCCGCAAGAGCGAGCGAATCCGGTTCCCGGAACGCCCGGAGGCTCTGCCGGCGTATTTCTTTGAGACCCTCGACTTCAAGGCAAACGAGCGACGGCTGAGCGCGTATTACGCTGAGTTTGAATCGATTCCGCAGGAGAAAGCCAGGCCGCACCAGCACGCCGGCGTGGAACTCCTGTACGTGATCCAGGGCAAGTTGCAGGTGACGATTGTGTCAGACAGCTACGAACTTGAGACTGGTGACGCGATTTACTTCGACTCCGGCGTTCGCCACAGCTATTCCCGGATCGGGAAGCAGCCCTGCTCGGCAGTGGTGGTGACGCTCTGAAACTGATCCAACCTCTTTCAAGTTCCATGCACCTATTCGGTCGAGTGGGGAGGCGCCACCATGGCCGAAATTAACGATCCGAAACACCCTGAGACCGGAACCACCAAGACGCGGAGCAATGAAAAGCACTACAGCTTTCGCTGCGCCGACGTAGGCTTGTCAGACTGTCAGTGGCAGACCAACGGCTCTAGCCTGGAAGAGATCATGCGCAACGCCGAAGAGCACGGGAAGAACGAACACAACCTTACCGAGATCAATGAAGACCTGCGGAACAGGATCAGGCAGAACGTGAAGCACGCGGCGTGAGACAAGCCATCGGCCATTGGCCTCTAGCCATTAGTCTTTGGTTTTTACATCGAAGATTGGCATAATGCCGGGACGCGATCAGGGGTAGCGCGCAAACGCGCGTGCAGGCCTGCCGCACACATCTGCACACCGGCGGAAGCCAGATCTTAGGGCCAAAGGCTAGGGGCCACTGCGAGTAGCTGTTAACGTCCGCAGACCAAGAGGCTGTCCTCACATTCCGTCGTAATTGGGCCCGCC
>JBAIYI010000053.1:0-2371 GCA_037915955.1 Terriglobales bacterium | reverse complement strand
GCCGGTCACCATCAACAATATCCCGTCAGGTTTTCTTGTGCCCGATGGCGTATTCGCCCAGTATCACACGGTGAACGGGACGGTTTTTTCGCTTGTGCCGTCGCTCGGCTTTAATAGCCCGCTTCCCCCGACATATCCGGCCGTGCCGGCTGGCGCAACCCAGAGCGGCGATTTCTATCTCTACCAGAGCAGTACCCTCAGCTTCCCCAACACCAACCAGCAGATAGCCACTTCCCTCACCACCACCTCTGGCGGCGGCCCATTGACCATAACGCTTCCTGATCTGTGGACGTACGCGGGGCCGGCGCCCGCCAAACTTCCAACCTTCACCTTCGACTATTCCGGTTTCTCCGCGCAGCCTGCGGTGTCACAGATGGCGGTGCTGATCTGGCCCGTAGGAACCAGCCGCAACCTGCTGCAGGTCATGGCAACGGCAAACTTTCAGAACGGAACAAAGAACCTCACCATCCCTGATCTGAGCACTCTCGCCGGCTTTTTCCCTCCGGCCGCTTCCGGCGCGCAGGTGAGTTGGATCGCCGATATCTTCGGCGGCACCACGCAGCAATTCATCTTTTCCGCGAATCCCCCCGCCAATGGTTCGCTCTCATTGGTCGAAAACCGCGGAAGTTACATCCAGCCTTAGGACAAAGGAAACACAAGGGACAGCATGGCTGTCCTTTACCCGATTCATCAATTCCACACCGCCCAGGCCCCAACCGCAGTCAGCGCGTCCGCACCTATTTGAGTCACCAACCGGTTGCTCCTCTGCCATGAAAGAGCCGTCCCTCTCCATGCTCGTGGCTTCTTCCCGGACTCTCTCCCTCTGAAGGAACCACCCCGAGCGAGTGCACAGCCGAGCTTGCGAGGCGAGCACGACGAGGGGCCTGCTCCGCTGCAGCTTCGCGGGAGCCCAGATCACTTCGCCTTGTCCAAGAGGGACTCAGGTTAATGGGGCGCTGTTCCAATTCCGGCGATCACGCGCGATCACGGCGCTGTCGGCGATTCATCCGACCCCAGGCTCCACAGAAACCTCCCGAAGGGAGATCGAGAGTAGCCCGCCGTTTTAAATGCGCGGTTGGCTGGCATGCTCACCGGGCGAAGCATACCGGGTTCGCACAGAAACCTCCCGAAGGGAGGTGTGAAAGTAGCCCGCCGTTTCAACGGCGTGGTTGCGGTGAACCAATGAAAGAACCAGTCCCGCAGGGACGGCCGAACTGCCCGTTCCACAACACGCCTGAAGCGCCCAGTAACCTCCCGAAGGGAGGTCTGAAAGTAGCCCGCCGCTTCAACGGCGTGGTTGCGGTCAACCAATGAAAGAACCAGTCCCGGAGGGACGGACCAACCTGCAGCCGGGGACGGTAGTCCCCGGGAAAGAACTGCGGTGATACAGTGGGCTCATGGCCCACACTTCCAATCCCCAAAGCTTTGAGGAAATTGTGGAGTGGGCATACAGCACCTTGCCTCAGAAAGTCAGGAACTTGCCCGACTTCCCTGGCATTCAAGTGGCTGACGAACCTACTGCGGAGCTGCTGGCGGAGATGTCGAACAGAGAAAAATGGCCTCACGGAACTGAGCTGTTGGGGCTGTACAGCGGCGTAGTCAGGACGAAACAGTCATTCACCCAGATAAAGTATGCTCCCGATTTGATCTTTGTCTTTCGTGGGCCCATTCTGCGATCTTCGAAAGGAGATTTGCCCGCTGAAGTGAAACGCGTGGTCTGGCATGAGGTTGCACACTGGCTCGGCTTCGAGACCGAGGAGCAAGTGCAGGCCCTGGGTTTATGAACCGCTGCGGCTGTGAGAGTAATGGCGATGTTACAACAGTGATCGGATTTCTTTTGCGCGTTCCCGTATCTCGAGATCCGAATCTGAGGCTGCTTTGTCTAAAAATTTCTTCGCTGTGGCAAGGGCCGCATCGCCCAAAGGCCCGTCGATAATCGCACGTAGCACCATTAGGCCGTTCCAGCGAATGTTCCGGCTATTGTCCTCTAGAAATTCACGAACCCACGACAGTGCTTCTGCATCTGCAATGCTAGCCAGCAGGAAAACAGCACGAACGGCCCTTTCTGTGCCGTGCTCTGTCTTGTAGATTTCGTAGCAGCGTTCCATTGCAGCTTTGGAGCGGATAATGTTCAGTACCATCTCCGCAGTGAAACAGCCGGGCTTCTGCGATATCCAGTAATCAACCGTGCCACGGAGGTTTTCTTCTCCAAGAAGAATTTCCAACGCTCGGCGTCCCGATGGCGTCCCCCATCTTTCACCATCAGAGGTGATGTCCCCAACCTGCTTTGCAAGCGCTTCCCAGTCGATCATTAGCAGAGTATAGCCCGTTGTAAACAGATGGAATGAGAAGGCCGGTCTCCGAACGGGAT
>JBAIYI010000604.1:0-3747 GCA_037915955.1 Terriglobales bacterium | reverse complement strand
CTGTACTCCTATGTAGCTTCGCTTCACCACTCCATGCGTGATCAACTTGGTGGCAATGAACCTGGCCGTGTCGATCGAAATCGCGAAGCACAAGCCCTGTGCGGGAAGAATGGTGGCCGTGTTCACGCCGATGACTTCGCCCGCCGAGTTCACAAGCGGTCCTCCGGAATTGCCGGGGTTGAGCGCTGCATCCGTCTGGATCACGTCTTCAATCAGGCGTCCTGATTGCGAGCGAAGAGTTCGGCCCAGTGCGCTTACCACGCCGGCTGTGACGGTATGCTGAAAGCCGTAGGGATTCCCGATTGCGACCACCAGTTGGCCAACACGGATGCGCCGCGAATCACCCAGCCGAACCGTGTGCAGCGCAGGTGCGTCAATGCGAAGGACAGCAAGATCGGTATCTGGGTCCTGGCCGATCAGTTGGGCCTTGAACTCGCCTGCTTCGGGCGTGATCACGTTGATCTTCTTCGCGCCGCTTACCACGTGACTGTTGGTCAGTAGCAGCCCGTCAGGAGTGAAAATAAAGCCGGAGCCGCTGCCGCCCTGACCGCGCGCGGTCTCCACCTGGATCCGAACCACCGTCGGGCTTACAGACTCCGCCACGCTGGTGACCACACGCGAGTATGCATCCATGGCTATGGCTTCGGCTTCGGACGGCTGAGGCTGACCAGCAGCCGCCGATTCTTTCTCCGTCGCCGACAGTAAGGTAAACAACTTGTCCATAACCGGATTGGATAAGGGAGACGAGAGAAACGATTCAGGCCGGCAACTGGCAGGTGCCGCCGCGCCGATTGGTGAGCAGGAGGAAGCTGGCTGCACACTCAGGCAGTCGCACATGCCGGGCTATACTGGAGTTTCTTCCATGGAAAGCGGCACGCAGATTGGCGTCTATAAAGTATTGAAGATGCTCGGCGCTGGCGGGATGGCGCGCGTGTACCTGGCGGAGGATTCGCGCCTGGGTCGCAAAGTCGCGCTCAAGGTACTGCCGGCCGACTCGGTGCAAAATCCGGAACGCGTTCGTCGCTTTGAGCAGGAGGCACGCGCTGCTTCAGGGCTGAACCACCCTAACATCCTGACGATCTATGACATCGGCGATGTGGATTCCACCAAGTTCATCGCTACTGAGTTTGTGGAAGGCCAGACGGTCCGCGACCTGCTTCTTCATCCGATAACTTTACTCAACGCCCTGGACATCGGAATTCAGGCCGCAGCTGCGCTGAGCACGGCCCATGCCGCCGGAATTGTCCATCGCGATATCAAGCCGGAAAACCTCATGGTGCGGCCGGATGGCTTCGTGAAGGTGCTCGACTTCGGCCTGGCAAAGCTTACACAGACTTCTCCCGACAGCATCTACGGCGACCGCACGGTGGATGTGACCATGCCGGGCGTGGTGATGGGAACGCTGGGCTATATGTCGCCCGAACAGCTGCGCGGGCTGCAGGTGGATGCCCGCACTGACGTCTGGAGTCTGGGTGCGGTCCTGTATGAAATGGTCACAGGCAAGCCGCCGTTCACCGAACCTACGCCCACGGACACTATGATCGCTGTCTTGCAGCGTGATCCGCCGGCAGCGCGACAGTTGAGAATGGACGCGCCCGAAGAGCTGGAGCGCATTCTCAGCAAGGCGCTGGCCAAGAACGCCGACGAGCGATACCAGACGATCAAAGATCTCGGCATCGACCTGAAACGGTTGAAGCAGCGGATGGAAGCTGAGGCCGAGCAGCAGCGATCCGGGATAAGACCTGCCCCCGTGTCGAGCTCAGCGCCGCAGCCGGTCGCCGCAGGAAAAAAGAAAATCGCTGCGGGAATGATTGTGTTGCTCGCGGCGGCGGTCTTGATCGCAATTGGCATCGTGGTCTGGGCGGTGAAAGGGAGAGAACGGCAACCTGGTGAGAGCCAGGCTACAAATGTGGCCGTTCAGCCGACAACGTCTGTGCCCTCCGCGCCTTCTACTCCAACCGCCACTCCCAGAACTCATAAAACTTCCAGCGAGGCTGCGCCTGTACCCGGAGTTGGCGCCGGCCAGGTTGACCTCTCAAAGATGGTGCCGAATATTAATGTGCCCGTGCCGCCGGACGTGGGGGACCTTCGACCTCGAAAGGGCGAGCGCGAACTCACGTATTCATTGCTGGTGCAGCCAACGAGCGGAGCGGCGTTCCAATCCACCGGCAAAGAGCCACTCAAGAGCGGCTGGAAATTCAGCTTCAACGTGGCTTCGGGCCAGACGGGACATCTGTACCTGATCGATGAACCGGAAAAGGGAACTGCGGTAATCCTCTTCCCGTCCGACAAGGTGAACAAAGGCGCTTCTCTCATCAACGGCAAACCTCTCCGGATCGGACCCTACACGCTCGATGCAAATCCCGGGAAAGAGAAGTTATGGATCGTCTGGTCGAGCCGGCCGGTCTTTCAGTTGCAACTCGCCATCAACCTTGCGAAAACTTTGAACAACCCCGCAGTGCCGAATTCAGCTATAGCGCAATCGACCGGGACGCAGCTTGAGGAGTTTCTGAAGAGCTACGAGAAGGCAGGATCTCAGGCGCAGTCGGAGCCCTCCGGCCCTGATGTGAAATTGATTTCACACGTGGATCCGCTGGTGTACGCGGTGGGGATAGAGCACCGCTAGGCTCAGTAGACCCTTGGCTACCTGCTGAATAGACAATCGTCTCCTGTCGCGATCTCGCTCTTACATCGAACAGTGTCTAAATCGCGCAAACAAAGGTCTTTCTCCTGCCAATGGTCGTATAGTTCTCTGGCAATTAGCGTGCATATTCCTGCTTTGTTGAATCTGCGCTTCATGCACATGTTTCGAGTGGTTGGGGGTAGATGGGCGAGGCACAGCTCTGTGTATTTGACTGCGAGTTCCCGGCGGGCGTACGATTTTTTCTCTCTCCCCAGTCAGGCGCAGATCGAGCGCAGATCATAACTTCACACAGAAAGTCCCAGGAGGTAAGTCATGAGTGCAGTACCAAAACCCTATGTGGTTGGAGACAATCCCAATGAAGGGCAGTGGCACTATCCAGCCGGTGCATATGTGGTCCAGACCACAGCCACTCCACCAGTAACAGTTGGAACGCTGAACGTCGTTACAAAGACAGTCGGCAATAACACGATGCTGGACCTGCAGCACTCGAACTTTGTTCTGCCGACACAAACCGTTTTGTCGCTGCAGACGTTGAACTCGAACGGCAACTCTGGAGTGGGCTTCGGGAACGCCAATGCGGGCACGCTTCACTTCAAGTATCAGGACGACAATACTCCGCCCCAGGAACACGAATACAAGATGACCTGCACCACCAATGTTTCGGGCCAGTCCACGATTTTCACTGAGGATCCCAGCCCGGCTGCTACTGGTGGCGCCTATACGGCCACGTGCAATCCAAGCAGGTAAAAGGGGGCGAACTGGATTTTTGCCAGGCGCGTCTTACGGCGCGCCTGGAACCATTCGACGGAGAGAGACTTGGGTCCCTGTAAACATTTCGGGAAAGTCCTGACGGGCGTTTTGACCACGCTCTTATGCGTGTTGAGCGCGCATGCTTACCAGACCCAGCCTGACGCGGCCCCCTTAGAGGAAGGTAATCTCAAGGAGCTGGACTTACACGCTGGCGAGACCCGATGGTTTGAGCTGTCGCTCCGCCGC
This sequence comes from Terriglobales bacterium, assembly GCA_037915955.1. Taxonomy (GTDB): domain Bacteria; phylum Acidobacteriota; class Terriglobia; order Terriglobales; family Acidobacteriaceae; genus Angelobacter. Next base: position 107 of record JBAIYI010000604.1, on the reverse strand, counting down.
GATGAATTCATTCACATAGTTGTTCTTCAAAAAGGAATTGACCTGGAAACTGCGCTTGTTGATCCCCAAGGCGCGCAGGTCGCACACGCTGATAGCCCCAATGCAGA
>JBAIYI010000463.1:0-1839 GCA_037915955.1 Terriglobales bacterium | reverse complement strand
TTCATCTTCTCGCGCAGTTCCACGGAGAGATCTTCCACTTCCACGCGCTTCAGAAGTTCCTTGATGGCTTCCGCGCCCATCATGGCCTTGAAGCCGGTGGCGCGGTACTGCTGGTCGAGCTCGCGGAAACGCTGCTCTTCCTTAATTACTTCGCGTTCTTTGACCGGAGCTTCGCCGATTTCGACCACGACATAAGATTCGAAGTAGAGCACGGACTCGAGGTCGCGCAGCGAAATATCGAGCAGATGGCCGATGCGTGACGGCAGTCCTTTGAAGAACCAGACGTGCGAGCACGGCGAAGCCAGCTCGATGTGTCCGAGCCGTTCACGACGGACTTTCGAGAGCGTGACTTCCACACCGCATTTGTCGCAGATCACGCCGCGGTGCTTCATGCGCTTGTACTTTCCGCACAGGCATTCCCAGTCGGTTACGGGACCGAAAATGCGTGCGCAGAAGAGGCCGTCGCGCTCCGGCTTGAAGGTGCGATAGTTGATGGTTTCCGGTTTGGTCACCTCGCCATGCGACCAGCTCCGGATTTTTTCCGGCGAGGCCAGGCTGATGCGGATGGAATCGAAGTCGGCGACTGCGTTCCCCAAATCAAATGGACTTGAACGGTACAAGGTGTCCTCCTGCGGCTTTCACGCCGTCGCGGGCGGCCCCCGAATTTGAAACTTGCTGCTTGCGGTCTCAACCCCAGCCGGTGGGCGTCCTGGAGTTGAGACAGGCGGCGGAACGTGCTCAGTGCAGGACCTGCGATGGTGCGTGTCGCAGGCCCCGCTGAGCCGTTAGTCTGCCGCTGCTGCGACCTGTTTCCGGCCGCCTTCTAAGCTCTTGATCAATTCCACGTCAAGGCAGAGCGACTGCAATTCGCGGATCAGAACGTTGAATGACTCCGGCACGCCTGGTTCAATGGCGGCCTCGCCTTTCACAATGGCCTCATAAATCTTGGTGCGGCCATAAACGTCGTCTGACTTCGCGGTAAGCAGTTCCTGCAGGATGTACGCCGCGCCGTAGGCCTCAAGCGCCCACACTTCCATTTCTCCGAAGCGCTGGCCGCCGAACTGCGCCTTACCTCCCAGCGGCTGCTGGGTGATCAGCGAATACGGACCAATCGAGCGTGCGTGAATTTTGTCATCCACAAGGTGGCTGAGCTTCAGCATGTAGATGTAGCCGACCGTTACCGGCTGTTCAAACTTCTCGCCGGTCATGCCGTCGTAGAGTTCAGTCTTGCCCGATTCCGGCAGGCTGGCTTCACGCAACATGGCTTTGATTTCCGCTTCGCGCGATCCATCGAACACCGGCGACGCAAAGAACACGCCCTTGGTGAACGTCTTGGCCGCGTGCAGCAGCTCATCATCGTCCAGGTCGGCAATCCGGCTGAGGAACGGCGTATCTTTGAAGATCGCCCGCAGCTCGCGACGGATCGTCTCCTCGCGTGAGTTCTCTTTCAAGAACTCGCTGATGCGTTCGCCCAGCTGATAGCCGGCCCAGCCCAGGTGTGTCTCCAGGATCTGGCCCACGTTCATACGGCTGGGAACGCCCAGCGGGTTCAGCACGATTTCAACCGGCGTGCCGTCCGCCAGGTAAGGCATATCCTCTTCCGGCAGGATGCGCGCGATCACGCCCTTGTTTCCGTGACGGCCCGCCATCTTGTCGCCCACGCTCAGCTTGCGCTTCATGGCGATGTAAACCTTCACCAGCTTGATCACGCCTGGTGGCAGTTCGTCGCCTTTCTGCAGCTTGCCGATCTTCTCGTTGGTGATCTTGCGCAGCACGTCAATCTGGCGCGAGGTCATTTCCTCGATCTCGTCGATCTGTTCGTTCACGCGCGGGTCTTTG
>JBAIYI010000437.1:0-12747 GCA_037915955.1 Terriglobales bacterium | reverse complement strand
CCATAATCACCGCGAAGATGAAAACCCTGCCAATGTCTTTCCATCCCTTCCGTAGCAATTCACGCCGGTGCTCAGGATCAAACGTTAAAGCCCATAGAAACGGAGGCTTACCCGCGCGCGCATCCCTCAAGCCGGCACGAATGGCCAGGATGCACGCCATTAGCGGTTGGAAGACCAGCCGGAACTGCATCGGGCCTGTAAGCCGCCCGACCAGATTGGTCCACACTCGAGTGAAGAAATCTTCCATGCGGAGTTCCGTAATGTCATTTGCAGCGCAATATCCCGTTCGGATCAGAAGCTTTTGAGCCTGCGCTGCCAGCTCTCACATTAAGAAACTCGCCTTCACCCGAACACTGTCAGAATTACTAGTCGCAGTCGCACCGGCGGCGGCGCTGCCAGGGCAAGCAAGCGGAATTTGTTCCTGAACCGCGGACGGATTTTGAGAAAGAGCTAGAAGTCTCTGTAGTCTTCGAGCAGTTGGCCCGGCATTAAAAGCGAAGATACTGCGACCGCTCTCGGGTCGTCACAGTAGGCAATGGCAGCTGCATGATTCGGTCCCACATCCAGGTTATGCAGCTTCCATGATTGGTGAGAAGATGGCTCGTTCTTGAACTCGAGGAAACGGGCAGGCTCGTGCGGGCTCAGGCTCACACGGAAATCGCTGAGGGAAGACGAAAGCCCGTCGCCGGTCGCCTTGATATAAGCTTCCTTCCGAGTCCAGCAAAGGAAGAATGCTCTTATCTGTTCCGCCTTTGGCATTGTTTTCAGCTCATTCGCCTCTGGTGCTGAGAAGAAATGTCCGGCAATGTCGAGCAGGTTCTCCATTGGGTGGATATGCTCCACATCCACTCCCAGCTCACAGCCCAGTGTGAAAGCCAGCACCGTCACATCCTCGGTGTGAGAAACGTTGAACCTGAACTCCGGGTCGCTCAAGAGGGATGGCTTTCCCTTGATGCCATACTGGAATTGAACCTGAAGAGGACTTGTCTCCGTATAGCGCGCCAGCAGCAGGCGGAGGCATGCACGTGTGGTGACAAAGGCTTGCTGATCTTCCTCGAAGCGGAACCGGGTCGCGCGCTCGCGCTCGAACGGTGAAAGCAACGCCTTCAAGCGAGCGAAGTATCCCGAAACCACGTTGTTTGCCAGGCGCCACACCTCAACCCGCCGGTCCTTCAGGTCATAAGCGGGCTGCTCAGGCGTGAAGCCGGCATTCATAACTTCAGGTCCGCATTTCGCATCAAGTTCCATGGCGCCAACAAATGCTGGTCGAACAGCTTGCCTCTCATTCTTGCAGGGCCGCACTGAGCCGCCGCACCGTTTGTTTTACATAGAGTTCCCGGATTGGAAGTTGAGGGAGGCCCTGATTGCGCATCGCCGTAGCAATCCGCATCGCGAAAAGGGAATTTCCTCCCAGATCGAAAAAGTTATCGTCCAGTCCAACCGGAACTCCCAACACTGATTCCCAGATGCCAAGAAGCGAGGCTGCCAGCGTATCCGGGTCTCCTTCTTTTGCCCCGATCCGCGCGGGAGACTCATGGCTCCGGTAACCGTGTTTCGCCGGATTGGGAAGCCGCGAAGTATCCAGCTTTCCGTTATGCGTGAGCGGCAGCGACGGCAACTCGATAATCACGGCGGGTACCATGTATTCCGGCAGTACGCGCCCAAGATGAGTACGGATGTCAGAAATATGGCCATTATTAAGGACCACATAAGCGCACAGTTTGGTCGTGGCCGCGTCGTTCGGGTTGTCCTGGTGCACGATCACCGCTGCTGCGTGCACGCCGGAAGTTTCCAGTAGAACAGAGCGAATTTCGTTGAGCTCAATCCGGAACCCCCTTATTTTCACCTGGCTGTCCAGCCGACCAAGGTGTTCAAGCCGGCCATCTGGGCGAAGCCGTCCTTTATCTCCGCTCCGGTACATTCGCTTGCCGGTATGGGGATCCGGCACAAATCTTTGCGCCGTGAGCTCGGGCCGATTCAGGTAACTTAGTGCAACGCCCGCGCCTCCAACGTAGATCTCGCCGCTCACTCCCGGCGGCAGTACTCTGCCTTGCGAGTCCATTACGTAGTAGTACCAGCCCTGCATGGCGTACCCAACCGACTTTGAACCGTTCAGTGCATGATCACGCGTGATGGTCTCCAGCGTGACGTGAACCGTCGTTTCCGTGATGCCGAACATGTTGACCATCCTGCATTCGAATTCCGGGTGGCGGTCGAACCACGGCAGCAGCATGCGCGCTTCCAGCGGCTCGCCTCCAAAAATCACCAGCCGCAGGGATGAGGTGAGTGGATGATTGCGGTCCACATCAAGCAATTGCGCGAAGGCCGAAGGCGTCTGATTGAGTACAGTCACCCGTTCTTTCGCCAGCAGCTCCGCGAATTCTTCCGTATTCCGCGTGACCCAGTAGGGCGCAATTACCAGATGCCCACCGGTCAGCAGGCAGCCCCAGATTTCCCACACCGAAAAATCAAAAGCGCTTGAGTGAAAGAGTGTCCAGGTGTCGTTGGCATTCAGTCCAAATTCATCCCGCGTGGCTTCGAGCAGTGCCAGCACGTTACGATGCGGAATCACCACACCTTTCGGACGGCCGGTGGAACCGGAAGTATAGATGACATAGGCTGCATCTGATTCCGAAAGCGAAGGGAGTGGATCGGGTTTCCACCTCGGTGCCATCTTCAGCAGTTCTCGCGGTTCAACTACGCGAACATCATCCGGACCTGAAAAGCTCTTCGCCGCCAGAATCACTTTGATTTGCGCATCGTTGATCGTATAGCTGATGCGTTCCGCCGGATACGCAGGATCGATAGGTACGTAAGCCGCGCCCGCCTTCAGCACTGCCAGCAGGACTTCCACCAGTTGTGCGGAACGGTCCAGGCACACTCCTACGCGATCTCCTTCGCGCACTCCACATTCGCGCAGGGCCTGGGCCATGCGATTGGTGTGGTCTTCCACTTCATGATAAGTAAGGCGTTCCTCTCCACAGGAGAGCGCAGTTTTCTCGGGGTGCTCCATGGCGCGCCGCGAGAACAGTCTTTCAATCCTCTCGTGTCCAACCGGAAGCTCATACGGCTGCGACAGAGAAACGACCTCCGACCGGCATTCGTCATCGAGCAAATCCAGTTCACGCAGGGAGGCTTCCGGTGCGGACCGTAGCCGATTGTGAATCCGTACCACGGAAGCGAGAAACTGGCTGGCCACCAATTCGTGGAAATCTTTGTTGCGATACCAGCAATTCAGAATGAAGCCTTGGTGTTTGTCCCGCGTACAAGAGATGGTCAGCGGAAAAGGCGCGGCCAGACATGGCAGGTACTCGTCAGGCAGGGGATAGGATGAGCCATCCTCGAGTTGATCGACGAAGTAGACGCCTGCCAGCATCTCACCGCGATTTTCGCAGTTGTTCGCGAGCGTTCCCGCCAAAGCAGACGTGTACCACACCGGCTGGGAGAATATGCCGCTGGTTCTCTGCAGCAGGTCTCCGCAGGTCTGGCTTTCTTCAAGCGTGATCGGCGCCACTGCGATGCCCTCGCCCGCTCCGCTCTCGTCCAGCGCTAACGGATCAGGGACAAGCACGGCCACAGCAGGGGATGGTTGTCCGCTGTACCGGCTCAAGACCATCCCCACCGAGGCGACGAATGACGCCAGATCGACCCCTTCATTGAATTGCGCTCTTCGCGTGATTCGATTCCATCCCTGGTCACTTCTCTCCGTGCCCATTCCCCAGTCAGGCCGGGAACAATAATTCGCTTTGAGCAAGAGTTCCTTGCCGGCCTCGGCCGCGGAAGGCGTCTCTCCTCGAAAGCGAATCGCCACTTTGCCCCTAGGGAACTTGCTGGAATCAGTCTGAAAAAAGCTTCCGGCAATCGCATTGAGGGCGCGAAAGTCCAAAACCGCGCGATGCGCTACCACGATCAGGTCTGCGCATCTGTCCTGGTATTGCAGCAGGACTGCCCGGCAGGGCGGCCCATCGAGTACTTCCACTGCCCGGGTCATCTCAGCCTGGCGTTGGCGCTGCGCCACAGCAGAATCTGAGGCACCCTGAACGGTCTCCATCCAGATTCTTGGCACTCGCTCGGCTTCAGAATCGTGCCCGTGCTGGAATTGCCAGAGCTTTACCGCATGCTCGAATTTTTCTCGCAGGCTGTGGAGATTGAGCGGGCTGCGCAGCCGGTATCGGACCGCGTGGCATGATCCCGCCACGCCATGTGCGCTCTTGCTGCGAAGATGCGAAAGCTGCGCCTCGGTAAAGGTCGATTTCGTCGATGCACTCAGGGGTGCTGGGGCTACGCTGGTCTGTTGAGCGGAAAGCATTGCGTTCTCCCGAATTTCAGCGCGAGGTAAATCCACCATCCACGGTCACCACGCTTCCCGTGACCTGTCGAGATTCGTCCGATGCCAGCCATGCTGCAGCCGAGGCAACGTCGTCCGGCTCGATCAGCGCATTCATCGGCTGCGCCTGCACGAAGGCGTCCTCATGTTCCGAAACCGGAACATCGAGACAGCGCGCAATTTCTGATAGCATTCGGCCCTCCACTCTGGAATCATCACGGACTGATCCCGGACAAACCGCATTCACTCGGACCTTGAGCGGCGCATAATCAAGCGCCACCGCTCGCGTCAGTCCAACCACCCCGTGTTTGGCCGCCACGTAACCGGCAAAGTGTCTGTAGCCAACCATCCCCGCGGTGGAGGATATATTAATGATGCTGCCGGCGCGCCGGGCCGCCATGAATGGCCCGATGGCTTTGATCATCTTCCACGCGCCCGTAAGATCAACGTCAATCATCAATTGCCACTCCGGCTCCGTGATCTCATGTGTACTCTTTCCTGACGGCGCGGCAATGCCGGCGCAGTTCACCAAAACATCAACGCGGCCAAATCGCTCGAGTGCGAGCTGCACAATGCGCTGCACCGCCGCCAGATCGCGCACGTCAACGGGAATGGCCAGGACGCCTACGCCCTCTGCGCGGCAAAGGTGAGCAGTGTACTCAAGCTGACTCTCAGACCCCAGTTGGTAGGGAACTCCTGGAAGGTCGCGCGCAATATCGAGCAGCACCACGTCTGCTCCCTGCTTTGCGAATGTCACGGCGCAGGCTCTGCCAAGCCCACGCGCTGCCCCCGTTAATAACGCAACTTTTCCCGCGAGTCGCATGGTGTCTCTCCTTCCTGAACGGGTGACCTGTCCGGAGCAGGAGCCGCAGAAGTTGCCACGGCTTCAATGCGCTGGAGAAGCGCCTTTGCATCGCTCACCAGGTACATGTGGCTACCCGGCATCTCCAGAGTCTGTAAACTTCCGGTGGTCGCGTTTTCCCATCCGGCCGCCTCTTCGGCGCTGACCAATTCATCATGGCTGCCCCTGATCGTGGTGATTGGAATATCAAGCACCTGCTCCGCCGGCGGCAGATAGTTTTCATGCATTTCCACGTCAGCGCGTAACACGGGCAGCAGCATCTCCCGCATGTCAGGATCACTCAGAGCGGGATGCTCATAGCCGGCGAATTCCCGCACCTGCTCCAGAAAACGCTGGTCGTCGAGCCCCGTTGCGCGCCGCTCTCTGGGAGCCCACGGACTAGGAGATCCACTCACGAAGAGCTGCCCTATATGAATCTCTGGCCTTCTCCTGCGCAGTTGCCACGCCAGTTCGAATGCAAGTACCGCACCCAGACTGTGACCGAAGATGAATACATTTCTGCCTTGGATCGACTCCACAATGCCAGGCAGAATTGCGTCGACAGCTTCTTTCGCATCACGGTACGGCTCATCGAGAAATCGTTTTTCCCGGCCTGGCAGCAAGGGAGCAAAGATTTCCAGTGAACGCGTCAAACCTGACCACTCGTTAAAGAACGATGGACCGGCTCCGGCAAACGGCAGGCAGATGAGAGGCCTACCATTTCCGGTCATGCTCCCGGCACGACTTGAACTTATCCGGTCATTCACCCCTGGACACATACCTGTTTCTCGATTTCGACCACTGGTTCGGTTTTGCTGTTCCCAGTCCGGGCACAATCCTGTTCCCGGGACTCTTTTGTTGCCATCACCACAGTGCGGAACTCACAGGAATAGTGGTTGCCGTCAGGCGCCTGCAACCAGCAATCTTCTATGCGCGGCAGCATCTCGCCGATCGAAAGCTTCCGGAAACGGGTTGTCAATTTGCTGAGCACTTCGGTCAGCAGTGGATTTCTGAAATCCATGAATACCGGTTTTGCATCCTTGTGAAAGTTCAATCTCGGCAGGCAGCCGCGCACAAAGATGTTCTCCGGTAATCCGTGCTGTCGCCGGAACCTGCGGAATGCGGCGAAAGCTTTGTAGCCGCCTGCTTCAGCCGCCTGGCGCAGCTCTTCATCGGGTTGCAGAGTCCAGGTTTCGCGCTGCACAATCGCCCTTCCAACCTGCAACCGGGGACTGTGATCTCTTCCTCCACGCAGCTCGAGCCGGTGGGTATTCAAGGCTGTATTCCAGGTGTTCAGGAGCGAACCGAGTACACGATCCTGGTGCACGACCACAACATCGTCTTCCGTCACCGTGACCAGCGCGTCTGCGGAGCGGATCGATTTGCTTCCCGGCGGCCCTTGCACACCAACAAAACTCCAGCTGTGATCGTAGGGAAAAATGCAAAGAGTGATATGGGCGCTGGCAAAGAATGGCGGATAGTTGCCGACCGCCACCGCAGGATCGTGACCGCCCTGATGATCAAAGTCCCGGGCGTAACCCTCCTTGTCCGGGCACCATACAAAGAAGCAGTGCTGCCATTTGGTGAAGTCCGGGTGAATCTCCGCCAGCAGCAGGCTCCACTTGCCGTCAGACAATGACTTGGAATCTGGCGCAACGATCTGAACATCAGGCGCCATATTGTCAAACGACCTCATGCGGCGGAACTTGAAATTGTTGCGAATAAAAGAGGTGTCCTGTTCGGTGAGCTGAACCACAGGCTGGATCCATCGTTCACCGAGCTGCTCTCGCCACACCCGCTGGATCTCTTCCTCCACCTCGGCCAGAAATCCGGTTCCTCCCGTGGCCTTGATGGGCATGGCTTTTGCGGCGCAAGCGCGCAGGAAAACGGGCAAGGGCACTGGCCGGCCACCAAGCGTCATCCAGACCTGTTTAAGTTCTTCGTGCAGCCGCGTGGTGTAGAGCCCGGCCATGTCGCGCCAGAGTTCGTACCACGGCGCAAGATCATCGAGCATCTGCTCCATCATCGGCTCGCCCAGGGCGAGTTTTCCCACGTTGAGCCTGCAATCCTCATTGATCGGCAGGCGCGATGCGTATAGGGCCTGCGAATCGCGATGGCCGTCAGCTCCGGCGCTAATCACGGAGCGGGTGATCGTCTCCAGCGCGGATTCCCTCGTCTCCAGATCGGTCGCTCGTTCGAAAGCTGCTCTGCCATCTTCAATTTCTTGCAGCTTGGCTGACCAACGATGTACGCCCGGATTTTCTGGCCAGGACTGAACCTGACGCCGCAAGGCCTCAAATGGGTAAGGACTGATAGGCACCTGCAGAGCCCTGATGAGAACCTTGCGATCCAGTAAACTTTCCATTAGAGGCCCTGCGTTGCCCCCGGTCAGGCCGCATTCACAGTTGCGTAACAGTTCCCGCTCTTCTTCTGTGATAGGCACGGTTTTCCCCGTGGAAAGAAAGGTCGCTTCTGAGTCGCCCACCTGCACATCATCTGCAAGCTGAAGCGGAATTTGAGAGAACACTTCCGGGTCAGCGGAGATCAGCTTCGCCAATATCTCCGCAACCCAGCGTTCCACGTAAACTTCACGCTCGGCCACCATGGACTCGCACAGCTCAATGGCCGCCGCCGCAGGCTCTTCCGGATTGAAATCTCCCCAGGCGGTCGGTCCGAAAAAGCTAATGGTTTCATTTTTGGTTGCAAGCCGCTGGAGATAGGAGATCCAGGTGAACTCCCGTTGCCGAATATGGCTGTTTCTTACCGCTGGGACACTGGCATCCTGCGGCGTGAACTTCTTGAGCTCCGGGGAGGAAAGCAACAGGACCTGCTGGAATGGCTCGCTGACCACAAACTCATATAGTTTTTTCAGGGCGCGGGCGAGTTCGCGTTCATAAAGCTCCTCCGCCTTGTTCCCGTGTTCCTGTTGCAGCGAGAACGCACTCCTGTAGTCGTAGAGTAATTGCTGCGCCTGCTCGCCGAGCTTTTCACCAGTGGATTGCTCTCCGCCTCCATCCTGGACTTCCTTCAGGCTCTTCACGCGGCGCCGGAGACTTCTGGGTAGTGCTTCAGTCGAGGAGAGGAGAGCGTCCGCTGCTGCTGCGGTTTGCTTTGCCAGTTCCGGCTCGAGATCAGCAGCCGTACACAGATCCGGTGAAACGCCGGAGAGAATCGTCTCAACCGGGAAGCCGGTCATGCGCAAAACAAAGTTGCGCGCCAGCACATACTTACCTCTGCTGTCAGAGTTTTGCATCGGTTTGGACTGACCGCTCTCGCTTGTTACGGGCATTAGGGTATCTTCCTCGTCGTTGTGCGATTCGTGCTTCATTGCGCCTCAATGTCCAAGCCGTGCAATTGCAGGGCCGTGGATTAATCCGTTTGCCGGGAGTCTCTGTTCGGCTCTCGCACTGTTATCAGCTGCTTGGCGGCGTCGCATAAGCGAGGTTCAAACGGCAACGTTCCAATTCTGGACCGCCACAGGTCCGGAAACGAAGCCCCTCTTAGAGCAGCCCAATATCCTGCATGCGCTGGCGATGCAGGCCGTACCCCAGTCTCATCATCCGATCCGGATCCATTCCGAACGGATTCGGTTCGTACACCCATTGCGTCCAAAGGGTCATGCTCTTGATGTTGTCCAGGAACAATTCTTTGACCGGAGACTTGTACTCAGGGTGCGCGGAGATCTGGCGGCGCAGGTAGTCCATGCCATGAATCACGTGCCGTCCTTCATCAGAGCGGACCAGGCGAATAGCTTCCTGCAGCGCGGGGAAAAGTCCAACAGATCCGAGCATCTCCCCGACATAATCGTAGGCCGTCTGCGCCATTACACCTTCAATCAGGCCCATGTAGTGCGCGGCGAACATGGTGCGTGCAAGGTCAAGCTCTTCTTCGTCGCGGTGCATCATTGCCCGCGCCATGGCTTCCCCACGTTCCTTCAGGCCGTGCATCAGTACATTTCGAGATTCGGGAACCAGGTATGCTGCCGTGTCCATCTCGCCCAGCACTTCCTTGAAATATCGCTCGAAGAACTCTGCGTGTTTGACCTCCTCGAAAATGTGAGTCGAGAGATACATGCGGCGATCGGCTTCCGGCACGGCGAGCATGAACCATGCCAGGGTGTCCGCGACGCTGACCTCTCCTTCATAAAAAAGGGCGCAGATTTTGGTCAGCTGTTCCTTCTTCTCATGGCTTAGCGTGGCGAAGTGGACTTCGTCCTCATGCAGCGAAAACTCGGCGGGGTCCCACATCCCCCTTCGCTTCGCGATCTGGTAAAGCTCTCGTGGCGATTTGACAACAAGAGTCAATGTAGGCATCTGATCGTTCCGCTCCGCTCAGGTTTGTGGTCAACCCACCCGGCTTTCCTCAGACTCTGCAAAAATCTGGGGCGCCTCGGTTGCCGTATTTGGTTTTGGCGATACCGCCCATCGCAGGTAGAGCGCTGCCGTCGTGAAGCCGGCGCCAAAACTGCTCAGGATCACATTGTCTCCTTTGCGCAGGTCGCCTCGTTCCATCAATTCAGAGAGACAAACCGGAATGGTGCCTGAGGATGTGTTGCCATAATGTTCGATGTTGCACATCACCCGTTCCTGCGCGATCCCCAGCCTCTCGCCGGCAGAATCGATGATTCGCTTATTCGCCTGGTGAGGCACGAACCAGCGCAGGTCATCGGTTGTGAGTCCATTCCGCAGCAATAATTCCTGTGTGACTTCCACCATGTCCTTGCTGGCTGCCTTGAATACAGCGGAGCCGTCCTGAACCAGAAAGTGCTCGCGGTTCGCCACGGTTTCCGCCGAAGGTGGCCTGACGCTCCCGCCCGCCGGCATGTAGAGCTGCTTGGTATGGCGGCCATCCAGGTGTGCCAGGTGATCCATGATGCCCACCGACTCGTCTTCCGAGGCCTCCACCAGGGCGACACCAGCGGCATCGCCAAAGAGCACCGCTGAAGTACGGTCTTCGTAGTTGGTGATGGAAGTCATTTTGTCGGCTCCGCAAACAAGGACGGCGCGAGCTGCACCGGTTTCCACAAAGCGAGTGGCGACAATGAGGGCCATGATGAAGCCACAACATGCTGCCGATAAATCAAAGCCCCATGCATTCGTGGCTTCAATACCTGCCTGCACAATCGACGCGGTGGACGGGAACACATAATCCGGTGTGACCGTGGCCACCAGGATGCAGTCCACGGAGCTGGCCGGTATGCCGCGGGATGCGAGGCAGCGCTTCGCCGCAGGGATCACCAGGGAAGACGTACCTCCTTCGCGGGCGATCCTTCGCTGCACAATTCCGGTACGAGTCCGTATCCAGTGATCGCTGGTTTCAAGCTGGGACTCAAAGAACTGGTTATCCAGGATGTCCGGTGGCAGGTAGTGGCCGATGGATGTAATTGCTGCTCTCACGACATGACCCCATCTTTCCGAAGACTGTAGCTGCGGTCTTTATTCCCAGTGAAACTTGCTGCCGGCGAAAGAGTAGAGGGCGTCAATAAAGGGACCTGCCGCCATCTACGTTGATCGTTTGCCCGATGATCTGGCCGGCCGCGCTGCTTGACGCAAAGAAGAGCACGACTCCGGCGACGTCATCGGGCGTCGCCAGCTTGCCGGTTGGCGTAATGTCAATTGCGCTCTGCATCTGGTCATCTCTGTCGGGGAACGCGTCGATAGCGTCGGTGACGACCATTCCCGGGCAGACGATGTTTACGGCAATACCGCGCGGCGCAAGTTCGCGCGCGTAATGTCGAAAAAGCGATTCCAGGGCTCCCTTGCTTGATCCAACGGCTCCATAGAACGACGAGAACACGTGCGTGGCGCCGAAAGACGAAAGTCCAATGATTCTGCCTCCGGCCGGAATCATGGGAATCAGTTCGACCAGGAGCGAGTGGAAAGAAAAGACGTTGACGTCGAACGTCCATGTCATCTGCTTGAGCGTCAGCTTCGTTGTCTCTCGATGCACGCCGCTCGCGGCGCAATGCACAATCACGTCAACGCGGTCAGTCTCGGCGCGCAGGCTGTTCAGGCAGTGCGCCCTTCCATCTTCATCGGTAAGATCTGCCTTGATGCAGCGGATATCCAGGCCGTTCTCTTTCGCATACTCGGCCAGGTCCTGGGCAGGCTGGCGTTTGCGCGCGTACACCGCATAGACTCGGTGTCCCTCACGCGCCAGGGCAATGCTGGTGGCCCTGCCAATGCCGCGTGTTCCGCCTGTCACAAGAGCTATCTTCTGGGCTGCTGTCGAATGGTCCTTCATCTCGTTTTCACTCGCTCTTTTTGGTTCGCACACCTGTCAATTGCCGGCCGAAGCCTGCTCGAAAATCACGGTTGCGTTTTGTCCGCCAAACCCGAAGTTGTTGCTGAGGATGCGTTGCACCACTGCGGGCCTGGCCTGATTGGGTACGTAATCCAGATCACAGTCGGGGTCCTTTTCCCGGTAATTGATGGTTGGCGCAAGCTTCTGCTGCGAGAGCATCAGCACGCATGCGATCGCCTCAAGTGCGCCTGCCGCAATCACGGAATGTCCGACCTGCGACTTCAGTGAAATTGTGGGCACCTGATACGCCCTATCTCCCAGGGCCTGTTTGATCGCCGCAGTCTCCACGCGATCATTCATGGGAGTTGAAGTGCCGTGAGCGCTGATGGCGCTGATCTGTCCCTGCTCCAAAGCGGCATTCGCGAGGGCATTGGTCATCGCTTTGGCCGCGGCCTTGCCATCCGGCCTGCCGTCGGTCACACGATACGCATCCGAAGTGGTGGAATAGCCTGAGATCACACCCAGGATCAGGGCGCCACGCGCTTCGGCAGATTCGCGCGTCTCAATGAGCAGAGTCGCCGCGCCTTCACCAAGCACGAATCCTGAACGGTCTTTCGAAAACGGCCGGCTGGCCTCGGAGGCCTTCCCGGGAACCGTTGTTAGCGTCCCGAGCATATGGAAGTTCATCAGCTCGCTGTCTGTGCATCGTGTGTAGACAGCTCCCGTGAGCACGCGTTGCCATTTGCCGGATCGCACTCTTTGAAAAGCTGTGCCAATCGCCTGATTGCTGGTCACGCAGGCGTTGTTCAGGCTCACCACGTTCCGTCCATCAATGGGCCCGTGCCCGTGGCGCTCAGCGATCATCCTCATCAGTTCCAGCGGGCTTTCTGGCTGGAAGGCGTCCCAGTCGAATGCTTCCGCGTCGAAAGAGATGAGTGAGTTTCGGGTGGTGTTGAAGCCAATGGAGCCGTGGCCTCCGTACATGATGCCGTCAATCGGTAATCCTTCAGGAAGATGCTGCACCGCTTCTTCCGTCGCCAATCCTGCAAGTCGCAGGAACAATGCCGTCTCTTGCGGTGCTCGCGTCGCCAGGATCTTTGGCTGGGGTATTGAATCTGCGTAGATGGGCCCGCCAAAGGGCACGGGAAAATTTCCTGCAACTCTTCGGTTCCTGATTTCAGAGAGGCCGGAGCTGCCGGCGAACATGCGTTCCCCAAATTCAGTCACACCTGTGCCCAGCGACGAAACAACTCCTATGCCGGTAATCACCACTTCATGCATGTCGATTTTCCCTCGCCCGGAGCGATCAGTGAACGACCACCCTGGATGTATGCCC
>JBAIYI010000818.1:0-2386 GCA_037915955.1 Terriglobales bacterium | reverse complement strand
AGCTTCCGGTGGTGCTGGCGCTGGTTCCGGCGCTGCGGCTGTGGTTCCGCGAGCTGAGCGATAACGTCCGCACCATCATCCGCAACTTCTTCCCGATCTTTGTAAGCCGCGGGGTGACCCAGCTCAGCGCTTACATTGATACGCTGCTGGCCAGCTTTCTTCCGACCGGCGCGGTGGCTGCGCTGTTCAACGCGCAGGCGCTTTACCTGCTGCCGGTGAGTTTGTTCGGCATGTCAGTTTCGGCAGCGGAGCTTCCCGCAATGTCGAGCACGCTGGGCAACGAGCAAGAAGTGGCAGAGGCGCTGCGCAGGCGGATCGAATCCAGCACGCGACGGATCGCTTTTCTGGTGGTTCCCTCGGCGATGGCCTTCTTCGCGCTGGGCGACGTGATTGCGGCGGCAATCTTCCAGTCTGGACGTTTCCATCGCAGTGACACCGACTATGTGTGGGGAATCCTTGCGGGCTCAGCCGTGGGATTGGTCGCGGCGACGGTGGGACGTCTTTACTCTTCGGCTTACTACGCGCTGCGCGATACCAAAACGCCGCTGCGGTATGCGATTGTCCGCGTGCTGCTCACCACGGCGCTGGGCTACTTTTGCGCGCTGCACCTGCCGGGCTTGATGGGAATCAGCCGGCGCTGGGGGGTGGCGGGACTCACCGCATCGTACGGCGTTGCGGCCTGGGTGGAATTTCTTCTGCTGCGCCGAGGAATGATGCGGCGCGTCGGCCACATCGAATCATCTTCTTCTTACTTCATGAAGCTGTGGTCCAGCGCGCTGGCTGCGGCGATTCTTGGCTGGATCGTGCGTATTCTCCTGCATCCGCACCATCCGTGGCTGACCGCCATCGTGGTGCTGGTTCCTTACGGCGCAGCTTACTTCGGATTGACGGCAATGCTGGGCATTGACCAAGCGGCTGCGCTGCTGGCGAGGCTAAAAAAACTTTCACCGCGGAGACGCGGAGGCGCGGAGAGGAGCTAAGAGATCACGACGGGGAAAGTTTTTACGCGCGCCGAGCTAATCATGAGCATTCAAGTTCAGCTTGCGAGCCTGGTCATTGTGGCAGCGATTACGGCCGTGGCCGCGCAGACCCCGTCGCCTTCTCCAACGCCTCGGCCGAAGCTCCTGAGAGTGAGCCAGGAAATAATGGACCAGTACTCTATTCGCCACAACAATGCGGTGTATCCGCCGGAAGCGAAACGGAAAGGCATAACCGGAGAGGTGACCGTGAGTTTTATTGTTGATCCACGGGGGCATGTTCGCGATGTGAAAGTGGTGAAAGGTGACCCGGTTCTCGCTCCGGCGGCAGTTGCAGCCGCAAGGCAATGGACGTACCAGCCCTACATGCTTGATGGGGAGTACATAGAAGTGGAGACCACCGGGGTGGTGAAGTTTAGATAAGCGGCGTCTTGTCTGACGAACCGAATGCAATCCAGCTGAGAGGTCCTCAGCCTCAGATATACCCGCGAAAATATTTTTTCCAAGACGCGTCCCCAAAATCTGAAAAATCGGTATATAGCTAATAGAGGTACTTGGTAATTGGTAGTTGGTAGTTGGCCCAGCCCCGGAGCGGCGACCTGCCCGGGACGCCCCAAAAAATAAATTTTCCTAAAACTTGTCCCCGGACCCGGGGTAAATCGCACAGAGTCTACAGGAGGCTCCGGGAATCGCCATGGGGTGGCCGTAATCGCCGTAATCGGGAAAATAAAACCGCCTAAACCACGAAGGACACGAAGGATCACAAAGGGGAAAGGCAAAGCCATTGATTTCAAAGGAAAAATAATTTTCCAGAAGTATTTGTCCGGGAGGCGGGGGTAAATCACACAGGGTATACAGGAGGCCTGAGAATCGCCGTCATCGCCGGAATCTGAAAACCGCAACCACAAAGGACACGAAGGAACACAAAGGTAAACCCAAGAAATTAAGGACAGAAGCCACCTGGCAACGGGTGGCTTTTTTTATTTGGAGAAAAAGATGAAGAAAGAAGAGATCATTGCCGCCATACAGGAACTGGGTCGCAAGCTGGGCCGGTTTCCCAGCATGCACGAACTGAGGAATGCCTACCCGAAGATCAACATGGGGCTGGTGCGCAATACGTTTGGCGGGTACACCAAGGCGCTGCGCGAGGCCGGATATGAAGGCACCGGGTTCGGTTACACCCTGGAGCTGGACACGCTGTTTCAGGACTGGGCGCGGATTGTGCGCAAGCTGAAGAAAGTCCCGAGCATGGCGGAGTATGAGCGCGACAGCCGGTTCAGCGTGCAGCCGCTGGGTCGCAGGTTCCGGAGCTGGCGGCAGGTGCCCCGGGGTCTCTATCGATATGCGGAGCAGCAGAAACTCGATATCGAGTACAGGGACGTACTCGATATCGTGAAGGCGTACTACAA
>JBAIYI010000897.1:0-4154 GCA_037915955.1 Terriglobales bacterium | reverse complement strand
CAACGATGAGCAGCCATCGCCTTTCGGCGAGTCTATGCATGGGTCGCTCCCGCGTGCGGTTCCGCGTCCGCCGGTTCTTTCCGG
The DNA here is from genome assembly GCA_037915955.1 of Terriglobales bacterium. Taxonomy (GTDB): domain Bacteria; phylum Acidobacteriota; class Terriglobia; order Terriglobales; family Acidobacteriaceae; genus Angelobacter. The sequence continues at coordinate 4,070 of JBAIYI010000897.1, read as the reverse complement.
GGCGACCTGCCGGTGAGCCACGCGGAGTCCATGGGATAAACGTCCGGATCAAAAATGACAAAGTAGAAATGCCACACCACGATTGCCAGCGACGCGAGTACCGCTTCATAGAAGTGGACGGAGGTGGCTACATCAACTACGACCTTGGGCAGGAAGCGCAAGGCAAGGTTATTCCCCCACAGCAGCACTCCGGTTACAACCATGACCACGGATCCCCATACCAGCGCCCAGTACTCCGCCTTTTCCACATAGCTGTGCGGGGATCGCGCCGGCTGCGTCTTCGTGAGTCCAAGGTTGTAGGCAAAGTTACTTACCAGCTCGCGAAGGTCGTTGAGACTCGGCATCAGCGATAGCCAATGATTACGCAACTTTTTGCTGATGATCAGCGAGAGGACGTGAGCCAGGGCCGCGGCCATGAAGACTACCGACGCCACACGATGGATGATCCCGCGGAACAGAAGCGAGGTCTCGAATAAGAGCATGGGCCGGGCCCATACACTCTCCGGATATTTCAGCGCAAATCCCGTCCAGGCCAGCACAATGAACGAGATCGCAAGGGCCGCATGCTGGACCCTCTCAGCGGGGTAAGTGCGCAGCGGAGCATCTTCGTCCACCACTGGCACTTTCGGCAGCGAACCGTTGAACCGGAGGCGGCGCAGTTTGTGGAGCCAATCGCCGAAATTGTGCAGGAACATGAAACCAATGGTGAGCGGGATGAGGGCGAGATAAATCCAGCGGACCCACTTAACGGCCGCATGCTCCACGTTGCCGCTGCTCGTGTGGACCGTTCCCAGGGCGAAACGGGTTCCCGCTCCTTCATGACATTGCCCACATGTCTTCGCGAGATTCGCGCTGTTGATGGTGGATTTAGGATCCGAAGACGCGCGGATGTTATGCACCCCGTGGCAACTCGCGCAATTGGCTACCGTCTGAGCGCCCGATTTCGAGGCCAGGCCGTGATAGGACGCGTCAAAGCTGACGATCCTGTCCGCCGGCAGGCCGAACCGATTGGAGAGCCGCACGCTGGCATGGCAACCTGCACAGGTATCGCGTATGTGGCTGGGATTTACCGTGGATGCCGAATTGGTGGGTGGCAGGATGGAATGTTCGCCGTGGCAATCGGTGCAGACGGGTGCCTGCATGATTCCTTTGGCAATTGCCTGCCCGTGAACGCTGCCTTCGAATTCGGTGACTACATCAGAATGGCAGCTTCCGCACAGGCTTGGAACAGCTGAGCGGAACTGCGTGGTTTTGGTACTTTCAATTTCATGCGCTTTGCCGTGGCAGGTGGCGCAGTCCGGCGCGGCGCTATTACCCTTCTTTATGGCTTGGGCGTGGACGCTGCGCGCGTAATCGCTGGCCATATTAGTATGGCAGCTCGCGCAGGCGGGCTTGGCGACCCCTTCCGGATGTGGGTATTCTTCGTGCTTTACATGACAACTCTGGCACGCCACTGATCCGTGCACCTGCTTTTTCACTTTGTCGTTTACATCGCTATGGCAGGAGATGCAGAGCTCATTATTAGGAGCAGAGGCGTTGCTCTGCCCTGATTTTTTCTCGGCCGCGGCGGAGTTGCTCTGTGCCGTTGCCGTACCTAACAGCAGTGCAAATACGAAGAACACCCAGGACCGGTTCATCACCTTCACCCGTCCGTCCGCGGACATTGCCGCGGGCGCATGCTTGCGCATCGTCGGGGGACCGATGTGTCGTTAAGGTTGTTACTTCAGACTGCGGCAGAACTTGATCAGCTCTTTGATCTGATCGTCAGTCAGCTTGCCGTCATAGCCCGGCATCTTTCCTGCACCCTTTTTTGTGATTTCAGTCCACTCAGCATCAGTATGCTTTGCTACTTCAGGAGCAGAGAATGGCTTTACGCCCATCTTGGTGCCAACAGGAGTGTTGCCGCTGCCATCAGCCGCATGGCAGGAAGCGCATTTGGATTTGTAAAGGGCCGCAGCGTCCTGGGCCATCGCGGGAGTGCAAAGGGCAACGCTCACAACCAGAAGAGCTACGAGCGCAATAATTTTGCGAGAGTTCAACTTCATTATGATTCCCCCTGTATTCCGGGGCGTTGGCACGAGACTTAACGTGGCAGGCCGGACTCCAGCTGAAACCAACTGGAGGCGCGTCAGCCCCGGATCTGCGACGCCTCATGGTTCCGGCCTGGCCACGGGAGCGAGTCATGCAGTGACCGGCTCCAATTTCGGCCAACCACTGATCTTCGCCCCGATCTCCTAACCCGGGCTGTGACCTCAGTCACGTTCAGGCGGTACAGGTCTTCGCTATTTATCGGCCGGCGAACCACGTCCCGCATGCGTGTGACTGGCATCACATATACGACTCACGAATGGTCCTAGCATGTTCAAAACGCCTCTAAGACCCTTCAGGAAAGTTGGCAGTGTTGAACAGCAATTTCGATTTGAGCAAACGGCCATTTGCAGTCATCTGGGAAACCACTCGCGCCGGACAAATCAAGCCGGTACCAGCGCGGGAGAATGCTTATGCGCATGAGCTGACCACGCAGGAAGGGCAAAAGCTGATTCGCGACGCCGCGGAAGTTCGCCCGCCCATCTTTGCGTTGGCCGGCGCAGACCCGCTCCAGAGGACTGACATTTACGATCTTGTGCGTTTTGCGGCGTCTTACAACTTGCACCCTAACCTGGCCGCCAGTGCAACTCCGCTGCTCAGCCGTAGCGCGATCTTCGAGCTGAAGAAATCCGGGCTGGACCGTATGTCCATTCCCCTCGACGGTTCCCGTCCTGATTTGCACGACCGTGTGCGCGGGCTGCAGGGAGCTTTCGCGCGCACCATCAACGCGATTCGCTGGGCCAATGAAGCCGGCATCCCGGTCCAGATCAACACTGCCGTCGAAAAACAGAATCTGGGCGACCTGGCAAATATAGCGGCATTGCTGAGGGGATTCAGGCTGGTTCTGTGGAACGTCGAATTCCCTGTTCCCTCCATGGGAGTAGAACCGGGAGCGCTGCCGAGCGCTGAACAGTTTGAGCAGGCATTTGCCTGGATATACCGGTTCGCCCAGGAGATGCCGTTCCGCATCAAGACGAACGAGGCGCAACATTATCGCCGATATGTGCTGCAGCAGCGTAGCAAGAAACGGCAACTATCGTTGCTGACCAATGCGGCTCAGGTGGAAAAAGGGATTCCGGGATTGCAGCCGGTCAATGAGGGCAGGGGCGTCGTTTTCATATCGCATACGGGCGAAATCTGCCCCGGCAGTTCCCTTCCGGTTTCGGCCGGTAATGTCCGCAGCGAGCGCCTGGAGGCTATCTATCGGCAATCTGAACTGTTCGCTTCGTTCCGGGACAGTTCGAAGCTGCGCGGCAAGTGCAGCCAGTGCGAGTTCAGGGAAATCTGCGGAGGGTCGCGGGCACGCTCGTACGCGCTTACCGGTGACATCTTTGCGGCTGATCCCTGTTGCAGTTACATACCCAAGTCCCTTCCCGGCGCGAGAGATCGCAAGGCGCCGGCTGAAGTCAATTACACGACGTAATCCCCCGGTCTCCAGTCATTATTTGGGCAGAAGATGCAGCCTCTTCTGCCCTCCTTCCTTTTAGAGCGACCTTCTGGCGGCTAAAAAGCATCTTCAATTCTAGCCAGGATGCACATTCCCGGCTGCTCGCAGTACGTTCGTTACAGCCACGGTGCACACAGGAGGCATTATGCGTATTCATGAAGGAGATTTCGCTTACGATCTGGAACAGCCCAGGGACCCGCTGACACAACTCGCGCTCAAGTGGCGGTACCGAATCTTTCGCGTTCGCCCGAGGGAAGAGCTGGTTTCCTCCGGAGAGGCTGACACACGCGAGGAAGCAGAGAAAGAGGCGCGCAATGCGATTAGTGGAATGCGCAAGAAGAAAGTCGCGTAGCTGAAATCGGGCCCCTCATGTAGCTCACGCTCACGTGATGAGGATCCTTCTAAGGACTCTTAGTCCAGCCAGGTGAGGAATAACGTCACGTTTTCGTGGAACGTGCAGCTCTCGATCCCGAGCCAGCGGAGGCAAACCCGCAGAGAGCGGACATATCTAAACGAATGCGCCGCTTTTAACGAC
>JBAIYI010000564.1:0-2766 GCA_037915955.1 Terriglobales bacterium | reverse complement strand
AGTATGCGATCCACGGCCCAGCATGTATCCGCCGATCGCGTTGCCCAGCAGGAAAATCCAGATGCTCAGCCGAATGGCAACGATCTGTGCGTAGTCGGCGAGTTTGATCCGCTCGCGTTTGCGGCTGAAGACCACCAGAAACCAGATCGTCACCAGTGTGTTGATGGAAACCATCGCGGTGGTTCCTTGCTGGATAAGAAAATCGGCGAATGCGGTTGAATTCGGGCCTGCGTTGCGCCAGGCCTGCGCTGCCAGGCAGAGCATTTCGATAGTCACACTGACCGCAATGGTCTTGCGCGCCAGACGTCTCTGCCATGCAGGAATGCGTACGAGCATCAGGAAAAGGCTGACCGTCCAGGCAAAGCTGGCAAATGACATGGAGAACTTGATGGGTTTAATCCACGGACTCGCGTTCATCGTCGCTGCAGGCTGAAGAAGGCCGAGCGCGGCAAACACTGGAACAGCAAACACCAGAGCCCACCCCAGCCGAAAGAGCATGCGGTCCTTGCGCGCCAGCACACGGAAGAAGTTCCTCACAGCTGCGGGTGAAGTGATCTTCACGGCGGCAGCCACGAATGCAGTTGCCCATCCAATACCGAGCGGTCCAGCCCAGGGATTGCGAACCAGTTCAGCATCCAGTGCAGGTGTAAAGCTTCGGTTTGCCAGCGCGGTTTCTCTTGCGTAGCTCATCGCGTGTCAGTCCTTTCTCGTTTCCGAGTCAGGACACACGTCAGCTGTGCGCGCCGAATGCGACTTCAGCGCGTGAAGACACACCTCTGCATCAGCGCGAAATGCACTTTTTGCAAGATGGTCTTTGAGTGCTTGAAAAGCGGCGAGGAGCTGAACTTAGCCCGTAGACGCGCCAGGAATATTGGCCGTGCGTTCTTGCGGTCTTTCAACTACCACACAGTTTTTCAATCAGCACAACGTGGCCTGATTGCCCGGAGAGGGATGCTGCGCGTTCTGAGATGGTCCGGAAGGAGCAGGTCAGAAATCGCTAACATCCACCTGTTCAACGCGAGGATGCACCAAGGTAATTAGAGCCTTATTGGAAGCGGATTAGACTTACTAAGAAAAGAGTTTTTTTCGATTCGATCCATAGGCGAGCGCTATCGCCGGGCAACAGTACCTCGCATAACGATACTGTAAGGAACGTAGCGAGCCGAAGTTAAGCTAAAGCCCTCTACGTTCCGTGAGAGGACCTTAATCGACCTGAATATCCCCGGAACCGGTGTGGACATCCACCAGCGGGCCGCCGTTTCCGACCTTGCCGCGAACGTGGTCTTTCGCGAACGTACCCTGCATGGTGACCGGGTGATTGACCTTCAGCGATCCTGACGACGTCCGCGCGTCGATATCGAACGATGCCTGTGATGGAACTTTCAGCGTTATGTTTCCCGAGCCCGCGCTCAGCTTCCAGTCGGCCGTTGGGTCACCATCAGCAACAATGTCGCCACTGCCGGCCCGCGCGTTAAAACCACCCTTGATCCCATGCAGCCGGATATTGCCGGAGCCGGTATCCACTTTCACATTGCCTGCCGAGACCTGCCGCATCTCCACATCGCCGCTGCCGGTATGAGCATTGATCTCCCCGGCCACTCCCTGTGCGCGGATGTTGCCGCTTCCTGCTGTAGCGGTAAGCATCCCTTTCACCGATCCGATCTTGATATCGCCCGAGCCGGAAGACAATCTGGCTTCGCTGCCAAGGTTGTCGACGGTGATGTTTCCGGATCCTGTTTGCGCGTTCAACGGAAGCTCTACGCCGGTAATCGACTGATCGCCCGAACCAGTGCGCGCGGTGAGCTGCGTTTTGGCCGGCACGGTCACGTCATAGTCGATGGAGATATTCCGGTACAGATCATTGTTCCCGGTGTTGCCAACGTGAATTGAGTTCCCGGTCTGCTCGATGGGCGGGTTCTGTTCGATCTTTTGAATGCGCTCTTCAATGTTGCCGCTGCCGAACAGCCATGACGCGCCGTTATTGCTGTGGAGTTTGGCGGAAATCTGCACAGTGTCCGCGGAGCCAGTGCGGACGGTGATGTTGCCTGATCCGGAAGCAACTTCCAGATTGACCTGCCCGGAAACTTTCAACGTGCGTTCAAAATGACCCGTTTGCGCCGCCAGCGCGGGAAGCGCAAACGCGGCCAGACATACCAGTGCGATACTCAGGGTGCGTACTGTTCTCATGAGTTATCTCCGTGTGGGTTATTGCAGGACTACCTGCTGGCCTTCATTGAGGCCGCTCAGCAATTCGGTTTTTGAGCCGTTAGAAATCCCGACCGTGACGGCAACCTTCTTCTTGCCGTCCTTGCCGCTCGGGTCCGGCACCTCGATTGAGGCCTTGCGGTCCTTGTCGTACATCAGCGAACCTTCCGGAACGATCAGCACGTTCTTGTGCTCTTCCAGGATGATCTCCGCGTTCGCCGTCATCTGCGACTTCAGCTCGCCCTTGGCGTTGTCGATCGAGACGCGCACTTCAAACGTGGTGACGTTATCTTTCTCCACGCCCATCGGCGAAATCTTGGTTACCTTGCCGGAGAAAGTGCGATCTTTATAGGACTCCACTTTGATTCGCGCCGGCTGGCCCAGATAGACCTTGCCGATATCGCTCTCGTCCACTTTGCCTTTTACGTATACTTCGCGCGTATCGCCCAGCGTCATCACCAGCGTGGCGGAAGATCCCAGCACCAGGATCGAGCTCACGGCGTCGCCAACTTCTACATCGCGGGAAAGCACGGTGCCATCCAGCGGAGAAACGATCGTCGA
>JBAIYI010000367.1:0-1676 GCA_037915955.1 Terriglobales bacterium | reverse complement strand
CCGCCACTCACGCACAAGGTGGCCAGTCCGCGTTTGGCGTTGCGACGCCGCATCTCGTGAAGAAGCGTGGCCGTGATCCGCGTGCCAGTGCAGCCAATCGGATGTCCCAGGGCAATCGACCCGCCGTTCACGTTCAGCTTTTCGGGATCCAAATGCATTTCGCGGTCGCAGGCGATGACCTGAGCAGCGAAGGCCTCATTCAACTCAACCAGGTCGAAGTCGGCGAGTTTGACGCCCAGTTTCTTTTCCAGCTTGGCCACGGCTGGCACGGGTCCCATTCCCATGGTGCGGGGATCGACTCCGGCGGAAGTGGCGCCCATGATCCGAGCCAAAGGCTTCAGGTTGTTCCGCCGGACGAAGGCCTCACCGGCGAGAACCACGGCTGAGGCTCCATCAGTAATACCGGAAGAATTACCGGCCGTGACCGTGCCGGTTTTTGAGAAAACGGGGGCGAGCTTAGTCATCTTTTCCATGCTGGCGCCCAGAAAAGGGTGTTCGTCCTGCTGGAACACTTCTTCGCCCTTCTTCGTCTGGAGCGTCACCGGCACTATCTCGTCCTTGAAACGGCCGCCCTTGATGGCCGCTTCCGCGCGCTGTTGAGAGCGCAGAGCGAATTGGTCTTGTTCGTCGCGGGGGATGTGATACTGCTCGGCCAGAAGCTCGGCGGTTTCGCCCATGACCAGCTTGCAGATCTGGCAAAGAAAGCCGTCGCGGTACATTCCGTCAACCAGTTCCTGATTGCCCAGCCGGTAGCCCCAGCGTCCGCCATCAAGGTAGTAGGGAACCCGTGACATGGACTCAGTGCCTCCCGCGAGCATGCATTCCATGTTTCCCGCCGATATCTCCAGAAACCCGAGCGCAATGGCCTTCATTCCGGAGGCGCACGCCTGGTTCACGGTATAGGCTGGTGATTCTTTGGGAACGCCACTGCGGACCGAGATCTGCCGCGCGGGATTAGGGCCATTGCCGGCCTGCCGGGCGCAGCCAAAAATCGCCTCTTCTATCTGAGCCGGTTCCACTCCTGCTCGCTCCATGGCAGCTTTCGCCGCAACTACGCCCATATCCGGCGAAGTCAAGTTTGCGAGCTTGCCACCGAATTTTCCGATCGGGGTTCTTACCGCAGAAAGAATGAAAACGTCCGCCAAGGCCGTCGACCTCCAACGACGTTTAGTGTAGCAGGGCGTTTGTGGGTGTCTTCGTGAGGAGATTTATGCTGCCAAATAGTGAATATGCATTGCAATTTATGCATAACAAAAGTAATCCGGGAACAACGTTTTTGGACCGGCGGCCGTCTAATGATGAGATAATTAGGGTGATCAGCCTACGCAATAGTCCAATGCCCCAACGTTCGGAAGTAGGCCAGAAGCAACCACCGCAGTGAGACAAAACTTGCGTCTTGAGAGGCTCACGGAAACCAAGAGCTTGAGATAACCGAAATCAGCTTAATCGTTCGGATTCATATACTTACAATTCATATCAGTAGCTGGGGGAAACTAAATTTGAAGCCAAGGAGTGTTCATGAAACGAGTACTGTCCATTCTGGCGGTAGCCGGTTTTATGGCTACCAACGTGGGGGCGGCTCCCGTTCCAAACCACCGACAGCAGCAACCCCAAGACAAAACGGCGGCCGATAAGAAAGTCGCTGTTAGCGCCAAGACGGAAAAGAGCCAATCTCC
>JBAIYI010000129.1:0-2201 GCA_037915955.1 Terriglobales bacterium | reverse complement strand
GAAAAGCGCACGCTTTACACCATCCTGTGCCGGCCGGTGCGGCGCTGGGAATTCATTGTGGGCAAGTACCTGGGACTGATGCTCACGTTAGCCGTGAATACAGCCCTCATGACGGTGGGCTTTTATGCTGCATTGTTTATAGCAGGCCATGGGGCAAAGCCGGCCGACGTCCACCTGCTCACGGCTGTTTATTTCAGCCTGCTTGAGTTCCTCATGATGACGGCCATAACCGTCCTGTTCTCATCTTTTTCCACTCCGATCTTTTCCGCCGTGTTCGCGTTTGCCTTATTCGTGATCGGGACATTCGCGGACGACCTGCGAAACTTCGCCGCGATTTCAACCGGGATCACCAGGTGGCTGGTCAGCGCTGCCGGCTACCTGGTACCGAACTTCGGATCGTTGAATGTGATTTCCCGGGTGGCGCATGACCAAAGCGTCGCGGGCACACTTGTGCTGTACAACACCATTTATGCATTGCTCTATTCAGCGGCGGTTCTCGCCGGAGCAACGATGATATTCGAGAGGCGAAACCTGAAATGAACCGGCCCCACAGCAGCATTGCCAGGATCGCGTGGCCGGTGCTGGTGGTTTGTCTTGCCGGATCGATGTTCGCCCTGCACACCATCGACAACTCGCGTGGGCCGGAAGCGACGCTTCAAGACGTACTGTATTTGCCCTCCAGCAAGGTTCTAAAACGCTTGAGCCTGGGCTACTCGGGCCTGCTTGCAGACATTTACTGGACGCGTGCCGTCCAGTATTTCGGGTCGAGGCACATACGTCATGCGACCCATTACGACACGTTGTACCCGCTGCTGGATATCGCCACGGACCTGGATCCGCACATCATTGTCGCCTACGAGTTCGGATCTATTTTCCTCTCGCAGGATCCTCCGGAAGGCGCCGGCCAGCCGGACAAAGCAGTTGCGCTGATCGAGAAAGGCATTCGCGAGAACCCAACCTACTGGAGGCTCTATTTCAGCCTCGGCTTTGTCCATTATGTTGACCGGCACGATCCGGCGGCAGCAGAAAAGGCTTTTCTAAAGGGCTCGGAAATCCCCGGCGCGCTCCCGTGGATGAAAGTGATGGCCGCAAGAATGGCTGAGCACAGCAATAATCCGACCACCGCCCTGGCGCTTTGGCAGACCATCTACCAGACCACAGCCGATAAGGACGTGCGGTACACGGCTGAACTGCACCTGAGGTCAGTGAAAGCAGACATTGACATTACCAGGCTGAAACGGGAGGTGCAGGCATACCGAAATCAAACCGGCAGCCTGCCAGCAAGCTGGGCCGATCTATTGCGCGCCAGGCTACTACCGGGAATTCCAGTGGACCCCACGGGCCAGCCCTACAAACTTTATCCGGAGGGCAGCGTGAATGTTGCGGATCCATCCAGTTTCCGTTACCTGGGCGAATGGCAGGGCAACGAGGAGCGCCTCTTCTGAATCAAAGCAGCTACTCCCCTATGCGCAAGTCTTCTGCCTTAGTCGCGACGTTCGTATTCTTCGCGTTGCAGTCGGTTGTCGCCCAGCAACCTGACATCAAGACGCTCGCCCATGCCGTGGACGAGCATTATGACTCGCTGAAAAGCCTGAAAGCCTCCTTCGTGGAGATTTATCAGGGGCCCGGAATCTCGAGAACCGAATCCGGTACGCTCTGGCTTAAGAAGCCCGGCAGAATGCGCTGGGAATATACTCAGCCCCACCCGAAGCTCTTTCTCACGGATTCCCAGAACGCCTTTTTCTATGTTCCCGGGGAGAGACAGGCCCGGAAAGCGCCGGTGAAAAAACTCGATGACCTGCGTTCCCCTCTGCGGTATCTGCTCGGCAAGCTGAAGCTGGAAAAGGAGCTGGAAGGCCTCTCCTTTGCGCCTGACGTGACACCTCTGCAGGCTGGCAACGCCGTGCTGCGTGGCGTTCCCAAGGGGATGAAGGACCGTCTTTCCGATGTGGTTCTGGAGATCTCACCCAAGGACCAGATCGTCAGAATCCTGATCCACGAGATTGACGGCAGCAGCACCGACTTTCGCTTCTCCCAGCTCGAAGAGGGCATCCCGGTGCAGGACAGCCTGTTCCGCTTCACTCCGCCGCCCGGAACTGAGACAATTCTGGACGAACACGTAACCCAATAGCGCCCTTACCCTTAGTAACTAAAGAGCCAAAGAATTAGGGAAATTAATTGCCGATTTGCGCAATAATAAT
>JBAIYI010000068.1:0-1656 GCA_037915955.1 Terriglobales bacterium | reverse complement strand
TGCCGGCCTTTGCTCTTCGCTATTTGCCAGGGTTTTTGCGATCGTGGGATTCGGATTTTTTGATCTCCGAAGGCCCATCGTTCTACTAAAATTATCTTACAAGCGCGCGTGCATGTCAATAGCGAGTTTCAAGTCCTACTCCCAAATACAAATGTCCCCTCGCGCTCCCAGATACAAATGTCACCCCGGTGGATGGGTGGAAGAGGATTGAGATTTGTTACTGATCTGAAAGTGTCGCCAAGGATGATCGGGAGCCACATGGCTTGTTCGCTTCTTGGCCCGTGGTTTGGCGTGTTGATCCACGGCCGCATTCAGGTCTTTGCTGGAGGTGACCGGAGCCTGTTGAGCCTTCTCCTGGTAGACCGTGTAGGTCAACGGTCGACCCTTGTATTCGATCGTGATCGTCCCCAAGCGATCCTCCCGCACCAGGACGTGCACATTCCGCAGTGCATAGGCCGGGCGCGTCGTCTGAATTTGATAGATCACATTCTGATATTTCAACGTGAGTTGCTTGGATAAGGTACGTTGCTCTTGTACGGTCAGAATCCGCGCCAAGTTGTCTCCGGCGCGCAGCGGCCGATGGGCGTCGATGCTCTCGCGCGGCGGGACGGCGAACCGCGCATTGAAATCGGCGATGAACTCGGGCGCGTAGGCATTCCCCGCCGCCAGGGTCGAGATTCCGCGCAGGCGCATCTCCTTCACCAGGCGGTCCTGCAGCGTTTGATTGGCGCGCTCGACGCGCCCCTTCGCTTGCGGTGTGTTGGCGTAGAGCAGTTCGATGTCCAATTGCTGCATCGCCCGCGTGAATTGGGTGATGCCCAGCCCCCGCAGCCCGGTCGGCAGATTCATGCGAAATACGCTCAATTTATCGCTGTAAAAGGCCAATGGACGGCCGTACTGGCGCAGATACTGTTCGGTCGCTTGAAAGTAGCTGAAGGTGCTCTCGGCCTCGGTGAACAGCAGTTCCATCAAGCGCCCCGTGGCATCATCGATGAACACCAAGAGCACACACTCCGGTCCCCGGTCCTCAAACCACGCATGGGGCGAGCCGTCCACTTGGACCAGTTCCCCGAACCGGGCCCGGCGCGGACGCAAGACATGCACCGCCGCGGCGCGCGCCCGCTTGGAATGCCACAGGTCCTCTTGGATCATCAGTTGGCGCACGGTCTCCAGTCCGAGGTTCAGGTGGTGTTGCTCCGTCAGCTTCTCATGGGCCAGGGTGGGCCCGAAATCCGCATACCGCTCGCATAACAACGCCACCGCTTGGGCTCGGATTTTCGGGGACAGTCGGTGATGACCAGGTTGCCCGCGCTTTTTGGACACCAAAGCCCGTGCACCGCCCGCTCGATAGGCCCGTTTCAGCCGTTTGACTTGCCGGACGCTCACCCCGAGGCGCTCCGCCGCCTCTCTTTGTTTGAGGTGCCCTTGCACGAGTTGCTCCAACACTTGGGCGCGATTGATTTCTTTCGAGCTCATCGATAGAGTGTCCTTCACTTTCTCCGGTCCCCTTCCGTTGTATCAAGCTTTGCTTGATACAACAGGAAGAGGGGACATTTCTATCGGGGAGAAAGGGGACATTTCTATCTGGGAGTAACAATGACCAATGTCCCGGAAAACAAGTGACCCGTCAGGGGTCGAAAACCAGACGGGTCTGCT
>JBAIYI010000657.1:0-2568 GCA_037915955.1 Terriglobales bacterium | reverse complement strand
GGCCTCGCGGACAACTCCCCCATCCCGCTCCCCGGCAGCATGGACGCGCTCACCATCATCCTCTCCGCTCATCAGAAAGGATGGTGGCCCTACTATGCGGCCATGGCGTTAGTCGGCAGCCTGGTCGGCGGATACATGGCCTATGCCGTCGGCAAAAAAGGCGGCAAGGAAGCTCTGGAGAAAAGGCTTCCAAAAGACAAAGCCAAAAAGATCTACGACAAGTTTGAGAAGCACGGCTTCTGGAGCCTGTTCGTCCCCGCGCTCCTTCCACCACCAGTACCTTACTCACCATTCCTGATCGCCGCCGGAGCCTTGCAATACCCGCGACACAAGTTTTTCCTAGCGGTCGGCTCCGCACGCGGAATCCGCTACACCCTTCTCGCATGGCTCGGCTCCATTTACAGCAAACAGATCTTCGGATTCTTCCACAAATACTACAAGCCGGTGTTCTGGACGCTGATCGGCATCGCGGTGGTGGGTGGAACTGCGGCTCTGTTGTGGACGTGGAAACGTAAACGTGAACACAAGCCCGTGATCCCGGATGTGAAGGGCAAAGAACCCAAGGCGGCTTAGTTATCGGGTTATCGTCTACTCAATCTTCTGAAACGCCATTCCTCCGCCGAAGGCGCCGGGATCGTCGGCCGCCCGCACGATGAGCGACTGCATCTCTGCAGTGGATCCGGTGAGCACCCAGCTATTTGGGTTGTCTTCATTGGACGCCGTCGTGTGGCTGGCCTGAATATAGTGCTTCTTGATGGCCTTCTTCACCCACTCATCGTCAAGGTAGTTCAGTGACAGGCTCTTTTCGTGAATCTCGATTTTGGCGAACCAATGCGCTGGACGCAGCTTGATCTGCAGCTCCTGAATCGTCGCCTTGGCAGGCGTTGGTCCCACCACTTCGATATACAGTCCGTCTGCAATGCGCTGCAGAGTTGGCGCGAAACGCGCACCTTTCTTCCCCGTATCCATCCAGAACGTGCCAGCCGCGGGCGCACCCAGAACGTTCTCGGGGACAACGTCAAGATATTTGTCGCCGCCCAGGTTAACCAGATGTGCTTGATACACGGTCTCTTCATGCGCGTCCCCATTTTTCTTCTCAAAGACCACCAGATACGAATTGTTCTCCCCGCGTTCTACACGCAGCGACTCGTCCGATTGACGGCTGGCCCAGCGACCCAGCAACGCCGGATCAAAGATCACGTTGCTGTCCGTATAGATCGGACTGAGCGAATCGATGGGCACACACCCGAGTAGCGAACCTAAAAGCAACGCCAGAAAAATCGCGGACTTTCTCATGTTCTGATCTCCGGTACAACTAAGTAGAACGATTCCTTCCCCGTTATTTTGCCCGCTGCAACTTCCTCATCATCAATCGTTTGCGACGACCTTTCGGCAACGATGATATGACGTCCAGGTCACCGGATGATTTAAAATATCTGCTTCATGTCCCTGACAAAGCAGCAGGCCCTTGACTACTTCCGCTCGGACGACCTGATCGGCCTCGGCATGGAGGCCGACGCGCTCCGCCGCAAACTCCATCCCGAAGGTGTGGTCACGTACATCATTGACCGCAACATCAATTACACGAACTTCTGTACCGAGTACTGCACCTTCTGCGCGTTTTATGCTCCCGTCAAGGGTCCGGGCCGCAGCAAGGGCTACGTTCTGGATTTCGAGACCATCTACGACAAAATCCGCGAGACCGTGGAAGTCGGCGGCACCGGCGTGCTCATGCAGGGCGGCCTGCATCCTGACCTGAAAATCGAGTGGTATGAAGAGATGCTGCGCGGCATCAAGCAGCGTTTCCCCAAGGTGCACCTGCACTGCTTCTCAGCTTCCGAGATCATTCACTTCGCCGAAGTCAGCGGCCTCACCATCGAAGACACGATTAAGCGCCTGCGCGATGCCGGCCTCGATTCCATTCCCGGCGGCGGCGCAGAAATCCTCGACGATGCAGTCCGTCACAAGATCGCCCGCCTCAAGTGCCTGACGAATGATTGGCTCAACGTCCATCGCACCGCCCACAAACTCGGCATGCGCACCACCGCGACCATGATGTTCGGCGTGGGTGAGACGCTGGAGCAGCGCATCAACCACTTCCAGCACGTTTACGATCTCCAGGAAGAAACCGGCGGGTTCACCGCATTCATCCCCTGGAGCTTTCAGCCCAAGAACACGGCGCTTGGCGGCCGTCACTGGGACGAGGCCACCGCAGTCGAATACCTCAAAACGCTGGCCATCGCGCGGCTTTTCCTTTCCAACTTCGAAAACGTGCAGTCAAGCTGGGTCACGCAGGGACTGAAAGTCTGCCAGATGGGGCTGCGCTTCGGCGGCAATGATGTAGGGTCGGTGATGTTGGAGGAAAACGTGGTCCGTTCCGCTGGCGTTGCCAACTGCACCACGGAAGAAGAGCTGCGCCGCATGATCCGCGATGCCGGCTTTGTTCCCAAGCAGAGGGATACGCTTTATCGGCAATTTTTCCTGAACTAATACGCGGTTCGCGGAAGGTCCGAGCCAGCTTGGTAGAGGGCCGCTCGCCCGCAAGAAGTGCGAGTTGGAGGCTCTGCA
>JBAIYI010000703.1:0-1801 GCA_037915955.1 Terriglobales bacterium | reverse complement strand
GGTGATGCAGCGCCGTCCGCGCTATGTGGATGAAGCCACGCTCTTCACAAAAGTTTTTGACAGCCGCGAATATGATTGCGTCTGGCACAGGCTGCTCCTCGACGCCGACATTCCTTCGGACACGCAGATCAACGTCTTCAGCCGGTCTCACAACGATCGCGATTATCTTGCGGTTCAGGACTGGAACGAAGAGCCCGGTCCGTACCCGCGCGGCAACGGTACCGAACTACCGTGGACAAAAATAGCCGGCGGCTTGCAGACATGGGAACTGCTGTTCCAGAAAGCCTCCGGCCGCTATATGCAGTTGAAGCTCGAGTTCTCCGGAAACGGGAGGCTTACACCCAGGGTACGGGCACTGCGCGCGTACTATCCGCGTTTTTCTTACCTGAAGAACTATCTGCCTTCAGCGTATCGGGAAGACTCGAGGTCAGCCTCATTTGTGGAGCGGTTCCTGGCCAACATGGAGGGCTTTTACACTTCCATTGAAGACCGGATGGCAACGTCGCAGGCGCTCTTTGATCCCTGCAGTGCGCCGGCCGAAACGCTTGATTGGCTGGCCAACTGGTTCGGCGTGGCACTTGATCCCGCCTGGAGCGAGAGCAAACGCAGGAGCTTTCTGCAGCATGCCATGGCCTTTTTCGAAGCGCGCGGAACCCTGCCCGGCCTGATGATGGCGCTGCGCCTCATGTTGGAAGAATGCACGGACCCTTCCATCTTTAGCAATCCGGTGCAGGAGAATAACGGGCCACGCATCATAGAGAAATTTCGTACGCGGAAGCTCCCGCTGGGCTTACTGCAGGAGATGCCTGCCGAGTCCGGCATCCCCGCCAAACTGCAAACCGCGATGTGGACGCCTTCGCAGGGAGCCGACGATCTCGACAAGCGGTATCAGCAAAGTTTGGGCCTGGCTGCGGACCAGCAGTATCCGCTTTCCGTATCGGCAACCGATCTACGGTACTCGCAGTGGAAGAATTTCTCCTTGAGCACGCTGGGCATGACGCCGTCACAGCCGGAGTCAGGATCAGACTTGTGGAGCACTTTTCTGCGCAGCCGCTACGGCGTGCTTAGCGCGTTGAACGCAGCTTATCGTACGGCGTATACGCGGTTTGAGGATGTGCCCTTTCCGTCGGCGCTGCCCCGCCAACCGCAGCCTCTGCTGGATTGGTATCAGTTTCAGGGAATGCTCCTGATGCAGTCCACGGCCCATCAGTTCACCGTGTACCTGCCCATGCCACTCAGCGGCGCTCAGGATACGCAGGCCCACAAAGCAAAGTTCGACCTGGCGCGGCGCGTGGTGGCGCTGGAAAAGCCGGCTCACACCCTGTTCGAAATCAAGTTTTACTGGGCATTTTTCCGCCTTGGAGAAGCCAGGCTGGGCGAGGATTCCGTGCTGGATCACGGCAGCCGCGCTCCTGAACTTATGCGGCCCGTGGTGCTCGGTGACAGCTATGCGGGCTCGGGTTATCTCAGCCATGAGCAGCCGTGCCAGCCACGCCAAAGACAATTTTTGAATCCGGATTTTCTACGTTCTGGGAGTTGTTGACCAATGGAGTGTAAAGCTCAGCACTGCGGCAAAGGAGAAGGAAGATGAGCAGCGGAGTCATGCAACCGGCCGCCACAGCGGACGCGGTAGCGCCCGATCCAGCCCGGCATGTGAACTATACGTTTGGCATGCTGCTGGGTGTAGACGACTTCAAGCAGGAGTTCGCCTACCTGAGCGGACGCGATCAATGGATGGCGCGTGATCTGATCGGCTATGGCACCATCAGCGGGCTGAAGATCTCACTGGATACGGCAGCCA
>JBAIYI010000652.1:0-5205 GCA_037915955.1 Terriglobales bacterium | reverse complement strand
TCCGGCTGGTGTTCAAGCAGACTCTCTCGTTCGCGCTCCTGGTAACGCTACTTGCCTGGGGCGCGTACGCCTTTCTTGCCCGCCGGATGAGCACCCAGTTCGATGGAGAACTCCAGGACCGCTCCATCGCGGTTCGTAGCATGCTCAACATCCGGGATGGGCAGGTCCGCTGGCTGAACAAAGAAGCGGATCCTGAAGTGCGGGACCAGTTCGAACGCTCTGTCCGGTTTTTTCAAGTGCTGGACGATCGGGGACAGCCGCTTGAGAGTGCCCGTGAATGGCCCGAACAGAAACCTCCACTGAGCGCCAAGGCCAGGGAGACGATAGCAACCGGGCGCTCCACATGGGAAGACCTTCAACTCCCCAACGGCCGTTTAAGAGTGCTGAACGCACCGGTGGCTGGTCCAAGGCGTCAGACATACGTTCTACGCGTGGGAATGAGCCTGGTGGAGGTGGACGAAGATACGGTCTACCTGCGCATGATGCACGTTATCGTGCTGACCTTCCTGATCCTGGTCCACGCCATTAATTCATGGCTCATGACGGGGAAGGCGCTCCGGCCTCTTGAGCAGATGGCCGCGGCGGCGGAGCAAATCACTCCGCACGATCGCGAGAAGCGACTGCCGGCGTCTGGTACCGGCGACGAACTGGACGAACTCAGTCGAATCCTGAATCAAACACTCGGAAAGCTGCAGGGCTCTCTCCAACGCATGACGGACTTCCTTCGCAGCCTGTCCCATGAGATCCGCCAGCCTTTGACGGTGATGCGCGCTGAAACCGAACAGGCGTTGCGCATGAGCCAGGGCGACGACAGTTACCGCGAGTTGCTGAGCGGCCAGCTGCAGCGGGTTGAGCTCCTCTCGCATACGGTATCGGATCTGCTTGAGATGGCCACTGCCGACGATGAAGTAAAACTGCATTGCGGCCCCGAAGATCTTTCAGAACTTGTACAGGCTGCGGTGGATGGGATGCGCCTCAAGCCCAACGAGCTCGACGTCCAGATTTCCGGGACCATTCAGCTGGGCGTCCAGGGGAACTTTGATGCCGGCCAGCTCTGGAGGCTCCTCCTCAACTTGCTGGAGAATGCGATTAAGTTCAATCGCCCACATGGCAAAGTAGATGTTTCCCTTACCACGCAGGAGGGCTGGGCAGTTCTCGCTGTCAGTGATACCGGTTGCGGCATCCCTGTGGAAGAACAGTCAAGGATCTTCGAGCGTGGTTACCGTTCCAACCGAGCCAGGAGTTCTCTTGTGCCAGGGACAGGGCTGGGACTGCACTTTGTCCGCTCCATCGCGAGGGCCCATGGGGGCGAGATCCAGGTCACGAGCACGCCCGGAGAAGGCAGCTGCTTCCGAGTGTCCTTGCCGTTGCAAGCGATGGCGGATTCCATGGAAAGCCCAAAGCAGGCACAGGCGCTTGCGCGTGATGCTTCCGTTCAGTAGAGCGCTCCGCGTTCGCGAACTGGATGAAGGGCTTTTTATTAGCGAATTTAATACTCTCCCAATTCCGCTCTAATTCCCCCGCGCCATTTTGATAAATGAATCAGACCAGTTCTTCCGGCGGCAAGCTGGTTCTGCCAGGCACGCAGGCCTTTTCTAAAGTACGGGGCTCGCCAAAACCGAAACCTTCAAGAGGGTTTCAAGAGACGGATTCAAATGGATCGAATTATCAAGGCTTCAGTCTTCTTCTGCTGTGCTCTTTCAGCGCTGGGTTATGCCCAAAATGCAGCTCCGGCTCCTGGAGCGAGGATGAGGTCTGTGGTTCCAGTGCGCGTGGTCCCCTCAACGCAGAAACCCTCACCAACGCAGGCACAAGCGCCGCGGCCCCAGAACACCGCCATTACGCCTGCAGTGATGCCGAAATTTGCTCCTGTGCCCGCTCCCCCAGTTCCCGCACCAGCACCGGTGGCGCCAGCGCCTCAAGCCGTGGCTCTCGAGCCGGAGAAGCCCGTTATACCTGCCGACAGAGCCACCGAGAAGCTTGCGTCCGATGGAGAGGGGCTGGCTGCCGTCGATTACCGCAAGGGCCTCCTGAGCGTGGTTTCAGATCACGCCACGCTGGACAAGGTATTGACTCTGGTAGGCGGCAAAATTGGAGCGACTATTGAGGTCGCCAATGACGTGGGCAAGGAAGCCGTGGTCGCGCATCTTGGGCCTGCTTCGCCGGACCAGGTGTTACGCAATCTGCTCGACAGCCCCAGCGTCGATTACATCATTATGGGCGGAGACGAGGTGAATCGGGTCATTGTGCGCCGCAGGCAATCTTTTGGCAGGCAGCCGCTCGCGATGCCAGTCGCCGCGAAGCCTGCTTCGGCTCCTGCGCAGGCCGCCCTGACAGCTGAGAGCCAGGGCCAAGATGAACAAACTCCACAACCTTCGAAGCAGGCAAGCGAAACGGAAACTACACAAGCGCAAGGCGAGGCAAATCCACCTCGCTAAACGGATTGCATGTTTGCAATCCCAAGGACTGCTTCATCAGGATCCTGGTCGCGCGGCCAGGATATTCATAGCGAAAAGCCTGATGTATTTGAAGTTGGGCGTCAAAAAAATCGCCCAACTTCGTTTTATTTATCCTGCGAACTCCCGCCAGAGATTAAAGACATTAATTACAACTTATTGGTTCTCTAACGCCTTGAGCACATCCTGTTAGCAACGACGGATGGTGATGCTCCGGGACTCCCGCATCGAGACATTTCCCGAAAGCGTCCAGTCCATAAACAGCTACGGGCAGCCGCTGCATAGCAGATGGAAAACCAGCCGCTGCAGGGACCGGCAACCGCATGCCCTCTCCCGCTTATAACGGCCGCCCGTAGCAGTTTGTAAATGGAAAGAAATGTCCACCGGAGCAAGGCTTTCGGAGCGGAGGACGAGATGCAAAGTATTGAACGTTTGACGAAGAAATTTGAGATGGTTGGAATGAACCTCTTCGGCTGGACCAAGCCTCTGGTGGCCAGGGTCTGGATCACCGTCCTGGTCTTCCTGCGGTAAGCGCAGGCGCAGTAGCTAAGGCCCTTGACCCTGCCTACAACTTCCCCTTTGGCTGCCCCAAGAAAATAGAAAAGCCCCTGCTTGGGGCAGGGGCTTGGCTCAATCTCAATCAGGTTAGTTGGCGCCGCGCAATACGTTGGCCGCAAGATAGCCTTTCGGCCCTTTAAGCAGTTCGAATTCCACGGTTTCACCCTCATTCAATGTCCGGTAGCCGTTCTCCTGGATCGCGGAAAAGTGTACGAAGACGTCTTCACCGGTGGAGCGCTGGATGAAACCATATCCTTTAGCGCCATTAAACCACTTTACTGTTCCCTTCTCTCTCACAAACTAACTCCTTTCGCCTCAATGAGATTCTCCCCTGCCGGAATCAGGAAGAGAGAAGAGGTTGCTGCTTTGCCGCCAGTGTTCCTCATTTACAAAACGCTGCCTACCGCACGTCTCGCCGGGAGTCGAGGCAACCGCCAGTTCCTGAAGTTCGACTGCGCTGTACAAATACATCAACCCAAAGTTCGCCCGCAGACCCGTTGTCTTGCGAGCAACGCATAATATTCAGGAATTCCGGTTTTTGTAAAGTACTTTATTTGGCGATAGCCCTCTCCGCGAAAGTGAATGATAAATAAGTATCTTTCGTGCTCCTGCTCAGGAGGTTTTGCGGCTTTCATGGCAAGGCTTTCTGTTACCATCGCCTCGGCTTCAAATGTCACTCCTTTCCAATCCTACGGCAGCAGGTACGGCCCCGGAGCCGAAGACCGGGAGCTATCCGACCCTGCCTGGCCCTTGGAAATACATGTTTCGCCGGCGCACGATGGGCGCCTTGTACTACCTCACCAAGACGGAAGCTCATACTTTCGCTTTTTCAGTGGCGGCAAACGCCATTCTCTCGTTCTTTCCGTTCATGGTGCTGATGATCTGGTTGATCCGGAACGTCTTTCACTCACAACTGATGTTTGACGTGGTTGCACAGCTCTTACGCGATCACCTTCCCGTCAGTCAGGATTTCGTGATTCGGAATCTCGATTCACTGGTTAAGAGCCGCCAGAGGGTCAAGATGGCCTCGATCGTGATCCTGCTGATTACCTCAACCGGAGTGTTCCTGCCGCTCGAGGTGGCGTTCAACCAGATATGGGGATTCACTAAAAATCGCTCGTACATCGGGAACCAGCTGATTTCCCTGTTTCTGGCGTTTGCCTGCGGTGTATTGGCCATGACTTCAGTGATCCTGGCCGCAGGAAATCAGTGGGTGATGAGCTTCATGATGTTTGGGCAGCGCAATTTCATCTTCACCCTGGTAACCTCAGTCACGCTCAAGATCCTGGCAACCGCAGCCAGCATCGGTATTTTCTTTGTGCTTTACTGGCTCTTGCCGAATGGAAAAGTGAACCCCACCCGGGTGCTGCCTGCCGCGGTGTGCATGGGTTTGCTGTGGGAAATAGGCAAGTATGCCTACGTGAAGGCTTTGCCCTGGATCAACTTCCCTGAAGTGTACGGACCCTTTTCGGTTTCAGTAACGCTGATGTTCTGGGCATTCATTTCCGGGCTCATGGTACTGGCTGGAGCATATCTCGCCTCGGACTTTGAAGCTGGAAAACAGAGTTCTTTGGAAGTACATCATGAAGAAATGGTGAATTTCAGCTAATGATCCACTCCGTCTTTCAAAAAGACGGTTTTGCCCTCCCTCTGGCGCTGGTCGCATAAAAACGCGTTAGACTGCCCTTGCGGCACTTCGACCTCGCAGCCCTCCCCGGCTCTGTCCGGCCACTTTGTTTTTGGGAACCAGGGGTATCCAAGAAAAGCCAATGCTGTTGAGGCTCGCAGAAGCTTCTATTCTACAAGTGGAGGAAACCACAATGAGTAAATTCGTACGAGTGTTTGCACTAGCAGCTTTGCTGGTGGGCGCGATGTCAGTTTCATATGGTGCGGACGGCACGAACCCGGTCCCGACTTCGCCGACCAAACCTTCGGTTTCATTGCACGGGAACGGCGCGGATGGAACTAATCCGGTGCCTACGAGCCCTATCCCAAAGCGCAACAAAAGTTAACGGTCAGCCATTTTGAGTGGAGCGAGTGGCTGGTATAAGCTGGTCACTCGCCCATATGGCAGTGAATCACCCTGAATTGGCACTGTCCGTCACCGGCCCCGTGCTTCAAATTGCGGTGTCACTGTTGATCGTTCGCCGCCACCTGGTAAAAACCTTTCCCATATTCTTTTCTTACACAG
>JBAIYI010000252.1:0-1705 GCA_037915955.1 Terriglobales bacterium | reverse complement strand
AGTTAGGAATTTCAGCGCTACAATAAGAGCACAAATTCATGGTGACAATGCAGGTCCAGTCTTCTCTCAGCAGCCGCGCCGGAGCGATTGAGCAATCGCTGCGCAGCATAATCCGGGGAAACGATGACGTCGTCCGCATGGCGCTGGTCGCCGTGCTGGCTCGCGGCCATTTGTTGATCGAGGGAGTTCCGGGGGTCGGCAAGACTACCCTGGCGCACGCGCTCTCGCGCACCCTGGACTGCGGCTTTCAGCGCCTTCAGTTCACCAGTGACATGCTCCCTTCTGACGTGCTGGGCATTTCAATTTTCTCGGCCGCGGAGCAGCAGTTCGAATTCAAGCCTGGGCCGGTATTTACCAACATCCTGCTGGCGGATGAAATCAACCGCACCACGCCAAAGACACAGTCGGCGCTGCTGGAGTCCATGAGCGAAGGCCAGGTCACCATGGACGGGCAGTCGCACCCGCTGCCGCAGCCGTTTCTGGTGCTGGCGACACAGAATCCCGTGGAACATCACGGCACCTATCCGCTGCCGGAATCGCAGCTCGACCGGTTCCTGCTCAGGGTGAAAATGGGCTACCCGCAGCCTGCTAGTGAACGAGAAATCCTGCGCTCGGAAGCTGGCGCGGCCCGGCTGGATGACATCAAGCCGGTTGCGACCGGAGCTGACGTCACATCCATGCAGGACGAGGTCACCCGGGTGAAGGTGGATGATTCGCTGGTGGATTACGCTCTGCAAATCGTAAAGCGCACGCGTGAATCCGAGTCGCTGGCGCTGGGTGTTTCGCCGCGCGGGTCACTCATGTTGTACCGCGCCGCGCAGGCCATGGCGTATCTCGACGGACGCAAGTTCTGCACACCTTCTGACTTCAAGTCACTGGCTGTGGCGGCATTTGCTCATCGCGTGGTCGTCAACATCCGGTACTCGTCTTCGCTCAAGAAATCCGAGCAGGCAGATGCCATAGTCTCTGACATCGTCAACAGCGTCCCTGTGCCGGTATGAGCTGGCTGCGGACCCTGATGCTGCTGGCGCTGATCGTATGGATTGGCGGGATTATCTTCTTCGCTTTCGTGCTGGCGCCCACCGTTTTTTCTGTTCTTCCCACACGCGAGCTTGCCGGAGATGTAGTAAGCCCTAGTCTTATCCGGCTGCACTGGATGGGCCTGGCTTCGGGATTTGTATTTCTGATCTGCTCCCTTATCTATAACCAGCTTCTGCACGCACAGCTGCGGGCCTTCTCCCTTTCTCACCTACTTGTGGCGGCCATGCTGGTGCTAACTGCCGTGTCGCAGTGGGAGGTAACAACGGTGATGTCATCCCTTCGCCAAGACATGGGCGTAATCGATAACGTGCGGCCTGATGATCCGCGCCGCGTCGAATTCAACCGGCTGCACCAGTGGTCAACCCGTCTTGAAGGTGGCGTCCTCCTTTGTGGACTCGGGCTGGTGGCGCTCACCGCGCGCCGGTTTGGGCGAAGCAATTAGCAAGTAGCAATTGTCAACGAGCATCTGGCCTTTAGCCATTAGCCTTTGGCCATTAGGCCGCTTCGGGGGCCATCGACTCGGTTGCTCGGGCGACTTCTCTCTTGCGTGTTGAGCTTTTTAACGCTGTACCACAGGCGCCTCGCCTGTGCCGGGTCACACAGCGTCAACAAACCCTTGAACAGAAGGTTCGGTCTGGATTGATGAGGCGTTTGATCACCTAAT
>JBAIYI010000552.1:0-2812 GCA_037915955.1 Terriglobales bacterium | reverse complement strand
TCTCGGCGCAAAACGCCGGAACCGATTGCACCCAGCAGGTGCTGGGCGGCAAGCTCAAGTTCTGGGGCAACACCTACACCTACGACGCCTGGGGAAATCTCAACAACAAGACCAAGCCGCAGCAGTTCTGCGCCGGAGAAAACCTGAGCGTGGTAGTGGGCGGCAGCAACCGCATTACCAGCTCGGGATACGCCTACGATATCGCCGGCAACATGACCACTGACGGCACGGAACTGGTCAGCCTGCATTACGACCCCGAGAACCGCGCCGACACCGCAACCAAAGCCGGCGTCACCACCGCCTATTCCTACGACGCCGACGGCAACCGCGTCAAGAAGTCCAACAGCAGCACCGGCACGCTCTACTGGTACATGACGCCCGGCATCATCGGCGAATCCGATCTCACCGGAACCATGAAGTCCGAGTATGTCTTCTTCAACGGAGAGCGCGTCGTCCGCCGCGACCTGGTCGCGCCCACCGGAGTCTTCTATTACTTCTCTGACCATCTGAAGACCGCCTCGGTCATTACCGATGCGTCCGGCGCCATCAAAACCGACTCCGACTACTACCCCTGGGGCGGCGAAGTCCAGTTCGTCGTGAACGATTCCAATCACTACAAATTCACTGGCAAGGAACGCGACACCGAAACCCAGCTCGATTACTTCGGCGCGCGCTATTACTCGAATGGGATGGGACGGTTCATCACCCCGGACTGGGCGGCCAAAGCAGCCGCAGTTCCGTATGCGGAGTTCAGCGATCCGCAGTCATTGAACTTGTACGGCTATGTTCGAAATGCTCCGACCACGAAGTTTGACGCAGACGGACACTGTCCGCCTTGCCCAATGGACCAACTGCCTGAAGACAAGCCACGTGATGTTGGAGAGTTTTTAACGGGAGCAAAGAATCGGGCTCTCACATTTCTGGGCGAAGTCTTCGGACTTCTCAGCGATGGAAGAGCAGGACTGGCGCCGGGGGCCAAAGAAAGGCTCGCGCCACAAAACAGCTCGCAAAAATGGGGCGCGGAAACATTTGACGCGGCTCTTGTTGTTGTACCAGCAATTGGGGAAGAGTTAGCGGCGACACGAGTGGTAACGAAACTAGTGGATAGTGAAGAGTTACTTGATGCCGCCCGTGTAGCTCGCGATGCGTTGGCAAAGGATGTCGGTTCCGCGAAAGCGACGGTAACAGGAGGTTACAATATTGAGACCGGCCAAGTTGTGGCACGTGCTTGTAGTGGAGGTGAATGCGCAGAAGACCACGTGCTGCAAGCGTTGGGCGGCGATAAATCGAAGGTTAAATTTACCGAAGCAGTGAGGCCACGCACGGGAAAACAAGTGCCAGTTTGCGAACGGTGCGAAGTTAAGTATGGACGACAGGCGTTCCCCCAAAATACACAATTCAAAAGTGATCAACCAAAAACCAAATGATCGAGCTTTTCTCAGCGTCAAAGGCGGAGTTCGTACCGTGAATGCAATAGATGATATAGAAGAGTTTGACAGGGACTGGGACTGGTTTGCCGTTGGCCATGACGGTACCATTGCCCATTTCACGACTGCCGGCATAAGACCACTGCCAATATCTGTTAAGAGTGATCGTGAATCTGCTTTGCGTCTCATCGAATACTTCTTCGAAGAGGCACCAAAAACTCGTGAATATGTTATCGAACGTGAAGGAGAAAGGAACTCAGGATGGCGGTCAGGCGAGCCCCCCAGCCAGAATCGCTATTTGAGAGATTTTGTCAAGATGGCTGCGGCCGGACTCTTCTCTTACGATACTGAAACATCTGCACCAGACACGCGTTATTTCTTGGTTGCACGGCCAAAAAATCCTTTGCAAATCGACGAGCTTCCGCCAGAGATAAGCAAGCTCCTAGTAAAGTCTCATTCGCTGCAAACATTCCGACATCTGAATGAGATTCTCGCCGCTGAAACACTTGGCTGGTGACAAAAAGCCGGAGCCCACGGTTTCAGACGGGACGTTTCTCCAAAATTGTTCGCTCGACTTTCGAAATGT
The DNA here is from genome assembly GCA_037915955.1 of Terriglobales bacterium. GTDB lineage: Bacteria > Acidobacteriota > Terriglobia > Terriglobales > Acidobacteriaceae > Angelobacter. The sequence continues at coordinate 799 of JBAIYI010000552.1, read as the reverse complement.
TCTGATTACGTTGAAACACCGGGACAGGAAGGTGTGAAAAAACTAACACGTTCCACTGTCCCTGGTTTTCCGGCTAAGAAAAGGGGGGAAACGGGCCAGCCTGAACTGCGCTGTTTATTTTGCTCCGAGCGTGATGTCGCAGCTTGCAGGCAATACACATCCGTTGCGGGTCCTATGGCGTCGAAGAGTACTCAGAAGAATCACTCAGTTCGGGCTGACCCTTTTCCCATATCCAGAAATTCAAGGACATCAACCAAAATTGCACGCCGAGTGATATTTCGACCGCAAGCACAGGAGGATCAATCCCATGAAGCGCGTTGGTCGTTTACGAGCCCGAGCCGCTGGTTTACTGCTCATGATATGTGGGATTCCATCTCTTCTTGTCCCGGCCAGTACCCATCTAGAAGAGGACAGGGCGGGGATTTCTTTCGACATCACCTCGGTTAAATCCACCCTGCACGAGGGCGAGAAGCTGAAGGTCAGATTCATGGTTATAAATCATGGAACGATGCCCGTGTATTTCGCGCGCGGATTTCTTTGTAGCAAGTGGACTGGATTTGTGGACTTCACGATTGTAGATCCCTCTGGGAAGAAGGTGCCAATGTCAGGGTGCGATTCAGTCGTGTGGTCCATCGCCAATGAGCGACTTAAGCAGGAGGTCACAAGCTCGTTGTCTTGGGTTCGCCTCGAAACCAATGAACTTTATGGTGAAGAACTGTCCTTCGATCTTCCGAAAAAGAAAGGCCCGTATCGGCTGCTGGCCGAGCTGAGGCCACCCCAATTTACGGACCAGCAGAGG
>JBAIYI010000249.1:0-1959 GCA_037915955.1 Terriglobales bacterium | reverse complement strand
GGGCGTTCTGTACGGTTAGGAGCAGCTTGTCAGTCGAGAGCGGCTTTTCCAGGAAATCGAGCGCGCCCAGCCGTGTTGCTTTGACTGCCATCTCGATATGCGCCTGACCGGACATCATCACGACCGGCGTATTGATTCCCGCGGCGCGAACTTCTTCCAGCAGCTTGAGGCCGTCCATTACCGGCATCACCACATCAGAGAAGATCAGATCGAACTTCTCCTGCTTGATCATTTCCAGTGCGCGTGTAGGGCTGTCACACACGGTGGCGTCATGCCCAGCCAGCCGAAAGGCCCGCGAGAGGGAGGCCAGTGTGTTGGGGTCGTCGTCGATGATGAGGAGATTGGCTTTCATCTTCTTAGCTTCTAGCTACTAGCTTCGAGCTAGTACCTTAATCTTCATTCGCTCCGCTCGGACTGAAGGTGAATGCGCGGGTTCGGGATTTCAGCAATGCAACCCTCGCTACGCTCGGGAGTTCCCGAAAGCCTTACTTCGCGGCGGCCTTGCCGGTTTCCCCATTCCCCTCCCATACCGGTAGCTCGATCCGGAACGTGGTGCCCTGATCTTGCTTGCTGCTCACGCTGATGCGCCCGTGATGGTCGCTGACTACGGATTGCGCGATTGCCAGCCCCAAACCTGTGCCGTGCTGTTTAGTCGTGTAATACGGAGTGAAGATACGCTCGCATTCTTCCGGCGTGAGCCCCTTTCCCGTATCGGCCGGCTCCAGCACTGCTACCTTATCGCTCAGCCCTGTGCGAAATGTAAGCTTACCGCCGCCGGGCATGGCATCAATCGCGTTCAGAACAAGGTTGTCGATGACGCGGCGGAGCAATACCGGATCGCCACTCACAGGCGGAAGGTGATCGAGCTGCAGCACGGGCTCAATTTTATTCGCGCGGTTGGCGAGCTGTCCCTGGAAGAGCTGCACCACGTCTTTGATCATTGCATCCAGGTCCACGGGTTGAAGCTGTGGCGCGGGCATTTTGGAAAAGTCGCTGAAGCGGCCGATGATCGTCTTTAAATTGCTGATCTCCGCCAGCAGCGTAGCCGTGCTTTCGCGGAAGACTTCGTCAAACTGATCCGGCGCACTCTCTCGGGCGCGCAGAAGATTTTCCACCGTCACCTGCAGAGGGAAGAGAGGGTTCTTGAGTTCGTGCGCCAAGCGGCGGGCGAGTTCACGCCATGCCGCCACACGTTCGGTCTGCACCAGCTTTTCACGCTGGGTGATGAGTTCGTGCGTCATGTGGTTGAAAGCGGCGGCCAATTTGCCTATTTCATCCTTTGATGACGTTTTTACTTCTACATCCCAGTTGCCTTGCCCGATCTCCGTGGCAGCGATAGCCAGCTTCTTCACTGGCCGGCTGATGCGCGCTGCAACAATCCCGGCCAGCAAGATACCGACAAAAACTCCAATGCCGGCAATGGCGAGACTGATGTTTCGGATACGGCTCTCCAGCGTCAGCTCCTGATCAAGGGCGTTGCCGACGAGCAAAATCGCGGGGATGCGATCGGCGTATCCCTGGAGCGGGATGGCATGCATGATCTCTTCCTGCGGCGCGCCCGGACCCCAGTCCAGGGTCATGGTGCTCTCGCTGCGCTTGCTCGTCACTTCGTCAAGCAGCGGCTTCAGCTTGTCAAGCCCGAGCCGGTCGTTGGCCGGGCCAAGCAATTCGCCGGGAGCATCCGGAGGCGCGCTGTAAATAGAGACGCGCAGCCCCTGCGGCGGGGAGAGCGGTTGCAACACTGAATCCAGCTTGCGCCCGCCCACAAGGTAAAAGTTCGCACTGTGCGTCTTCACCGGACGCACACACAACATGGCCAGCGCATTTCCCTGCGGCGTTTCAATGTGTTTGAGAAAAGCCTGCGGCGGGACTGTGGCATCAAGGAACCAACGCTCTTTGTAACCGAACCGCGCCGGCCAGTGTGCGGAAGAGACGATTGTCCCATCCGGGGAGACGAGA
>JBAIYI010000322.1:0-3009 GCA_037915955.1 Terriglobales bacterium | reverse complement strand
CGAGTGGCTGGCGAGCAGGAGAAGGAGAGCGGCAACAAGCTGTTTCATAGGTGCCTTCCTTGAACGTGCGCAAGCATTCTATATCGCGGGCTGGCCCCAGTTTTGCAACATGCCCTGCAATCTGCGCGTGAATTCCTCCCGCGAGGCGCTGTTGCTGTGCGGGCTGTGCCCGGCATTTGCAATCAATTGCACATCTGCCAGCGGAAGTTCATGGCGGACGCGCTCAATTTCACCCGGCTCGGTGCGCGGATCGCCTGAGCCATGCAGGATCGCCACCCGCATGCCACGCAGTTCCGGCAGCCTGCCTTCGAAGACATCTTTTCGCTGCGGCGTGGCTGTCCGCGCGATCTCCAGCCAGGACTCGCCGTCGCCCACCAGCGCCGCGCGCCAGTGCGCCTCGCCGTGGTCTCGCGCCAGCACCGAGGTAATTCGCTCGCCGAATGAATCCGGGTCTTTTGCCATGGCGGTGAAGAACACACGCGAGTGCGGCTTTTCGCGATCATGGTGCAGCGCCTCCAGGACCAGGCCTTCGATCTGAATGTCCCGGTTTTGCTGAGCCTGCAACGCCATCCAGCAGGCGATTACCGCGCCGTCACTGTGTCCCCAGAGAATGCAGTGCTCGACCCCAAGCGCCTTCAGGAATAAAAGCATCTCCTGCGCCGCCCGCGGATGAAGGTCCACTCCGAATCGTGCGGGTTTGGTCGAGCGGCCGTAGCCGGAGCGGTCCGGCGCGATCAGCCTCATCCCGGGCAGGGAAGTCTGTTCCGGAGAAAGCGGGTAAATCTCATAGCCCCAGCCGCCGTGCAGGAACACCAGGACCCGTCCTGATCCGAACTCGCGGTAGAAGATGTCGCTGGCTCCGCCAGTAAGCGGCGAATGATTAAGTCTGATCGTCGGCAAGCGAAGATTTTAAATGACCCACGCAATGCGCCTCTTGCGCAGTGGTTAGGTTTTCTAATTCCGCTCTAATCAAAAGGCAAGGTTGCCGCCCTACCCTGAAGTTGACCGTTTCTATCTGTAGGAGGTATTCGCCATGAAACAGGTCATCACGTTCTACATTCCGCTCTGGTATGTGCCCAAACAACAGCCCTGGGTTGCGCCAACCTTGCGCGGAAAAGTTCTGCTGTTCCGGTTGAAGAGATTGGCTTAGAGACAGTCAGCCATTCAAGGCTCGGGACCTTCCGGGAGTTCTCTGCGACCTCTGCGCTCTCTTCCTTGAAAGCATCCCTGTACAACGCTGCCCGAGTTCTCCCGGTTCCTTTCCCTCTGAAGGACCCATCCCGAATCCCGAGACCGAGCGAGCGTAGCGAGGTGAGGTCGGCGGTGAGGGATCGGCTCCGCTGCCGTTTCGCGTGAGCCCAGATCACAATGGTTTTCTTGTCTTAGTGTGAGACGTAAATCCCATGCCCTACTTGCGGTAAAACCGGTTTTTGCTTCCTGCATCCGCGCCTCCGTGGTAGGTTTTTCTGCATGGCCGTTTCCTCGTCCATCCCTGTTGGCGCCAGCGCCACCCGTACCGTGGTTGTTACCCGCGAACTTACTGTCGGGTACTTCCACCCGGAAATGCCGGAAGTTTACGGCACGCCCATGATGATCTACCTGATGGAACTCGCTGCCTCGGACGCGATTCAAAAATACCTGCCGGAAGGCTGGGCATCGGTGGGCGCCGTGGTCAACGTGAAGCATCTGGCGGCCACGCCGGTCGGATTCACCGTGACCGCGAGCGCAAAGGTCGTTGAAGTCGGTGACCGCATGATCAGCTTTACCGTTGAAGCCCATGACGGCTCGGAGAAGATTGGCGAAGGCACTCACGTGCGCGGCCTGATTGACTTGAAGCGCTTTCATGGAAGAATTGCCCAAAAGACCAGGCCGGAATAGTCCCTTTCCGGGTTGTTACATCGCGCAACATCGTTTATCGTTGTGCCCGCAGCACAAACCCACGTCCTGTCTGTTCGATCCGCGTGACCAATGAGATGGCTGAGGCACTGGAAAACCCGGACCCTGATTCTCCTCTCGGTTATCGGCCCAGGCTTCATCACCGCCAACGTCGATAACGACGCCGGCGGCATCTTCACCTACTCCCAGGCGGGAGCTCAGTTCGGTTACACCCTGCTCTGGACCATCGTTCCCATGATGCTCTCGCTCATCGTCATTCAGGAGATGGGTGCGCGCATGGGCGCCGTTACAGGCAAAGGGCTCAGCGACCTCATCCGCGAAGAATACGGCCTGCGGCTGACTTTCTTCATGATGCTGGCCCTGGTCGCCACCAATTTCACCAACATCGTGGCTGAATTTGCCGGCGTAGCGAGTTCGCTGGAACTGTTCCGGGTTTCCAGGTACATCAGCGTTCCGCTGGCCGCCGTCGCCGTCTGGCTGCTGGTGGTGCGAGGTAACTACAAGAGCGTGGAGAAGATTTTCGTAGTGGCGAGCTTCTTCTACATCGCCTACATCATTGCCGGTGTGCTCTCGCGGCCCGACTGGAACGCCGCCATGATCGGCACCATGAAGCCGCCCACGCAGCAGGCACTCAAGAGCCGCGACTATGTCTACATGGTCACCGGAATCATCGGCGCAACTATCGCTCCCTGGATGCAGTTCTATTTACAGGCGTCGGTCGTGGAGAAGGGCGTGAGTATGGAGCACTACAAGGCCACGCGGCTCGACGTGATCGTGGGCTCGGTGTTTGCCCCGGTCGTGGCCAGCTTCATCATCATTGCCTGCGCTGCGACTTTGTGGATCCATGGCCAGCACAATATTGACAGCGCTGCCGACGCTGCCCGCGCTCTTGGCCCGCTGGCCGGCCGGTACGCAAGACTGCTCTTTTCTGCCGGACTGTTCAATGCTTCGCTTTTCGCGGCCTCGATTCTGCCGCTATCAACCGCTTACACCGTCTGCGAAGGCCTGGGGCTGGAATCCGGCCTCGACAAAAAATTCAACGAGGCATCCACGTTCTACTGGCTTTACACCGCGCTCGTGGGCGCCGGCGCGGCCGTGATCCTGTGGCCGAAA
>JBAIYI010000682.1:0-1954 GCA_037915955.1 Terriglobales bacterium | reverse complement strand
CCTCCCCCTCATCCCTAACTGGAATCGGGTCCTGTCCGCAATCCCCGAGTTCTTCGAACTGCTGGAAGACGCGGTGGAAAAGGATGCTAAACAATCTGCCAGCGCCGCGGCGTAAGGAGGGCTGAGTGACTGCGGTTCCGCTGCCGGAGGAAGCTCGGCGTGCCGCCGAATTGATTGGCAAAGCCGACATTGTGATCGGTATCCCGAGCTACAACAATGGAAGAACTATCGGACACGTAGTGAAGGCCTGTCATGCGGGCTTGGTGAAATACTTCCCTCAGCTCACCGGCGTTATCGTGAATTCTGACGGAGGCTCAACGGACAACACGCGGGAAGCGGCGCTTTCTGCCCAGGTGGAGGACAACCGCCTTATGCTGCTGTCCACCCCCCTGATGCCCTTGCACCGGCTTTCCGTTCCCTATGACGGGATTCCCGGGAAGGGGAGCGCATTCCGGATGGTTTTCCAGATGGCCGAAAAGCTGCACGCCAAGGCCTGTGCGGTTGTCGATTCCGATCTGCGCTCGATCACTCCGGAGTGGATTGGCCTGCTGCTGCAACCCGTTCTCACTGACGGCTATGACTTCGTTGCTCCTTACTATCATCGCCACAAGTATGACGGAACCATCACGAATAGCAGTGTTTATCCACTAACGCGAGCCTTGTACGGGCTGCGGGTGCGCCAACCCATCGGTGGGGACTTCGGCATCTCGGCAAGGCTTTGTGCGCAGTATCTCCAGCGGGATGACTGGGAAACTGACGTTGCACGATACGGAATTGACGTGTGGATGACTACGATTGCCATCGCCGATGGCTTTCGCGTGTGCCAGAGCTTCCTCGGTGCCAAGCTGCATGATGCGAAAGATCCGGGGTCCGATTTAAGCGCCATGCTTGAGCAGGTCGTGGGAAGCGTGTTCTTACTGATGCGAGAGTACGCATCAACTTGGCGAGTGGTAACGCAGAGCAGGCCCGTCGATCTGTTCGGATTCCGGTACGACGTCGGTGTCGATCCTATCGAAGTTGATATGCGACGCATGATCAGTGCGTTTTGCCGCGGTTGTCGGGAACTGGAACCAGTGTGGAGCCTGGCCCTGCACAAGGAAACCATCGGGGAACTGAAAACGCTTCAATCAGCTTGTGAACGATCAATTGAAGTGTTTCACCTTCGCGATGATCTGTGGACGCGAGTCGTTCTGGACTTTGCCTGCGCGTACAATCGCGAAACTCTGTCGCGAGGCCTGATTCTGCGCTCCCTTACTCCCCTCTACCTCGGCCGAGTTGCATCTTTTGTGCAGGAGACCCGCATGATGGGATCGGCTGCCGTAGAGGAGAAAATTGAGCAGCTGTGCTTGAAGTTCGAGGCCCTCAAACCGTACCTGGTGGCCCGCTGGAACCAGGAAGTAGCCTCGAGATCAGATGTCGTGTCGCAGCCGAAATTGGAGCGGCAGGACCCACCACCTCTGCAAGTGTGAACGTTGAGGTTAGAGCAATGCTGGAACGAATGAACGTAATTCTCGACGGTTTCCTGGATCACCTTTCCCACTATCTGACAACCGATCTGCCCTCGATCATGGCGGCGCTCATTATTGTCCTGGGGGCACATTTGATTGGCGTGGCGCTGCGCTGGCTCTTCTATCGCGGCTTCAAGGGCTTGGCGATGGACAAGTTTCTACGTCAGAGTGGGTTTGTTTTCATGCTCGCTCCATCTGGACGGCTGCGAGCCACAAGGCTGGTGGCAGAGACGGCGTATTGGTGCACCCTGCTGACAGGTGTCCTGCTGGCCCTAAGGGTATTCGAGAGCGACATTCTCATGCAGCTCGTGCAGCGCTTCATCTTTCTGCTCCCAAAGTTGTTGAGCGCCGGCCTCGTGCTGCTCGTGGGTGCATGGCTTAGCCGCTACTTGAGCCGCAGCACACTGGTTTGGGCAGTAAACGAAGGGCTCCCCACTGCACGGCAC
>JBAIYI010000846.1:0-4924 GCA_037915955.1 Terriglobales bacterium | reverse complement strand
CGCCCGGCTTGATGCCCGCGCGCTGGAGAGCCGAAGCAAGCCGGTGGACGCGGTCTTTCAGTTCGCCATAGGTGAGACGCTGATCGCCTTCCACCACGGCGACGTAGTTGCGATAAACCGATCCGCTGCGAGCGATGAAATCAAGAGGAGTAAGCGTTGAAATCATAAGGACCGCCTCAGGCACGGGTGTGTGGGGAGGATGATTCTAGCAAAAAAGGCGCGCACGGAGCTGTGATCTGTGACCAGGTTCTCGCCCTGCGGTTTGAGGGTAGAGGCCGCCCGGCTACTGTTCTCTGGCGCCGACCACGCGCCGATACAAGGCTGCAACTTCGCCGACAATGCCGCGACGGAAGACAAGAACGCTGCAAACGAAGATCACACCGATGATGACGGTAACGAACGGACCTACTTTGTCTGAGAGTTCGTTTTCGAGCGTCACGATGGAGAAGGCACCGATAACCGGACCGAAGACCGTGCCCATGCCGCCGAAGAGAGTCATGAGGACCACGTCGCCAGAGGTATGCCAGTCAGAATCAGTGAGGGTGACAAAGGTAAAGACCAGCGCTTTAGTCGCGCCGGCAAGACCGGAGAGGGTCGCCGAAAGCACAAAGGCGATGAGCTTGAAGCGCTGCACGTCATAACCCAGCGAGATGGCGCGCGGCTCGTTTTCGCGAATGGCTTTCAGCACCTGGCCGAAAGGGGAGTTAATAGTGCGCCAGGTCAGAAACACGCCAAGTACGAAGATGGCGAGCACGAAGTAATAAAGCTTGAGGTCACTCTCCAGGTTGATGACCCAGAACAGGCGCCCGCGGGGAATTGCCTGCAAACCGTCTTCGCCGCCGGTGAATGGCGCCTGGAGATAAAGAAAGAAGATGAGCTGGGCCAGCGCAAGCGTAATCATGGAGAAGTAAATTCCCTGTCGCCGGATCACCAGGGCGCCGAACAGCAACCCAAGTACGCCAGCCGCTACTGTGCCGGCGAGAATGCCCATCGCGGGACCGAAAGAATTCTGCTTGATGAGATATCCGGTAATGTAGCCCGCTGTCCCGAAGAAAGCCGCGTGTCCAAAGGAAAGGAGGCCGGTGTAGCCCACCATGAGGTTGAAAGCGCAGGCAAACAGGGCGAAGCAGAGCGCCTTCATCAGAAAAATGGGATAAACCAGGAAGGGCGCAATCAACGCCGCGATCACCAGCACAGCGTAAGCCGCATATTTCAGGATGCGAGGGTCCTTGGCAGGCATTATCGCTCCCTGCCAAACAGACCGGCGGGCCGCAGCAGCAGGACCACTGCCATGATGAAGAAGACCACGGTGTTCGAAGCCGGAGGATAGTAAACCTTGGTCAGCCCTTCAATGAGTCCCAAGGCAAGCCCAGTGATAATGGATCCGCGAATGGAGCCAAGTCCGCCGATCACCACAACCGCAAAAACCACGATGATGAGGTTCGAGCCCATCAGCGGGCTCACTTGCGTGGCGGGAGCAGCAATGACGCCTGCCAGCCCCGCCAGTCCGACGCCGACGCCGTAAGTAATCGTAGTCATGGCCGGAACGTTGATGCCGAAGGCCGAGACCAGCGACGGATTCTCAGTGGCTGCGCGCAGGTAAGCTCCGAGCGGCGTCTTTTCGATGATTACCCAGGTGGTGAGGCACACGCCCATCGTCGAAACCACGACCCACACCCTATACTTCGGCAGGAACATGAAGCCGAGATTCACGGCGCCTTGAAGGCGATCAGGAATGTTGTAGGGCAGGCCGGAGACACCGTACCTGTAGCGCAGGAGTCCTTCGAAGACGAGCGCCAGCCCGAAGGTGAGCAGCAGACCATAGATCGGGTCTACGCGATAGAGGCGCCGCAAGAGGCCGCGTTCAACGATCGCGCCAAACAGGGCGAGCGCGATGGGAACGATCAGCAGCGCCCACCAGTAGCTGATCTGGAACTGGTCGAGCAGGAACCATGTGGCGACGGCACCCAGCATGTAAAACGCGCCGTGAGCAAAGTTTACGATGTCCAGCATGCCGAAGATGATGGAGAGACCGAGGCTGAGCATCGCGTAGAAGCAGCCATTGCCGAGACCGATCACCAGCTGTCCGTAGAGCGCGTTGACGGGTACGCCGAAGATGGTGGTCATGGTTTAAGGCAGTGTTGCTTCGTATTGTTCATGCGCGAGAGTCGGCTGCCGCCTTCCCACATGAGTGCGAAATGGGAGGCGGCAGGGGGATCTTCCAGCTGCTTACTTCTTGATCATGGGACAGCGCGATTCCGAAAGCGGCTGGAATGCCTGATCACCTGGGACCTTACTGATGAGCTTGTAATAGTCCCAGGGGTATTTCGATTCCGAGGGCGACTTTACCTGGAACAAATAGAACTCGTGCACCATGCGGCCATCTTCGCGGATATGGCCGTTCTTCACGAAGTCGTCATTCAGCGTGGTTGATTTCAGCTTCTTGATCACGGTGTCGGCATCGTCAGTGCCCGTGGCCTGAATAGCCTTCAGGTACTGGAGCACAGCCGAATACACGCCGGCCTGTGCCATGTTGGGCATCTTCTTCATCTTGGCGAAATATTTCTTGCCGAGGCGGCGGGTGTCGTCGTTCATGTCCCAGTAGTAGCCTGCAGCAACGTACATACCCTGAGTTGTCTGTAAGGTGAGGGAATTGATGTCCGTGATGAAAACCAGCAGGCCGGCGAGGGTCTGCTTTTTGTTGATGCCGAATTCAGAGGCCGCCTTAATGGCATTGATGGTGTCACCGCCGGCGTTGGCCAGACCGATGACTTTTGCGCCTGAAGCCTGCGCCTGGAGGAGGTAGGAAGAAAAATCCGGCGCGTTCAGCGGATGCAGAACTGAGCCGACCACGGTCCCGCCGGCAGCTTTGACGGCTTTGGAGGTGTCATCCTGCAGGGAGTGCCCGAAGGCATAGTCAGCGGTGATGAAGAACCAGGATTTGCCGCCATTCTGCACCACGGCGCGGCCGGTCACGCCACCTGTAGCGTAAGTGTCATATACATAATGGATGATGTAGGGATTGCAGTCTTCATTGGTGAGGCGCGTGCTGCCGGCATTGCCGATCATGAAGAGCTTGTGCTTTTCCGCCGCTACTTTACTTACAGCGATGGCCACGCCGGAGTTCGGCACATCGACAATCATATCCACGCCTTGAGTATCGAACCATTCGCGCGCCTTATTGGCGCCGACGTCGGCCTTGTTCTGGTGGTCGGCATAAACGAGCTGGATGGGCTTGCCCAGGACCTTGCCACCGAACTCATCAATCGCAAGCTGAGCGGCGGTGACGGAGCCTTGGCCGCCGATGTCTGAATAGAGTCCCGACATGTCCGTGAGGACTGCGATCTTCACAACGTCGCCTGAAATCTTGGGCGCAGGCTGCTTGTTCTGTGCCAATGCGGACACGCACGCCAGTGCAACGATTGAACTGCCAACGATCTTGATCCATTTGCCCTTCATCGAGTCCTCCTCGGTTCGTTCATCTTCCATCTTTGCGGTTCTGGGCCGGTCTCTCTAAACCCGTAACAGCTCTTCCAATCTTTCCTGTTTATCGGTCAGCTCGTCTTTGCCAACGGTCATCACTATACGCCCGCGCTCCACCACGTACATGCGATCGGCCAGTGCCGCGGCGAAGCGGAAATTCTGCTCGACCAGGATCATGGTGAAACCCCTCGTCTTGAGCTCAGCAATGACTTTGCGGAGCGCCTGCACGATCACCGGCGCGAGTCCTTCAGAGACTTCGTCCAGCAGCAGCAGGCGCGCGCCGGTGCGCAGGATGCGCGCCATGGCCAGCATCTGCTGCTCGCCGCCGGAAAGCTTGCTGCCTTGGCTCTGGCGGCGCTCTTTAAGTTGCGGGAACATGGAGTAGATTTCCTCTACTGCCATGCCTTCGCTCGAGAGGCGCGGTGGAAGCAGCAGATTTTCTTCCGCACTCAGGCTGGCAAAAATGCCGCGTTCTTCCGGGCAATAGCCCACGCCGAGGCGCGCAATGCGGTAGGCAGGCCAGCGAATAGTTTCCCGGCCGTTAAGCATCACCGACCCACTTCGCTTTTCCACGAGTCCAAGAATGGCCTTCAACGTGGTAGTGCGGCCGGAGCCGTTGCGACCGAGCAAGGTCACGAGCTCGCCGCGATTGACCGTGAAGTCAATGCCGTGGAGGATGTGCGATTCGCCATAAAAGGCATGGAGATCGGTAACGCGCAGATATTCGACGGCGGATGAGCTGCCGTGGCTTCCGTGCACATCGCCCGCTGTGGTCATCATGCCTCAGTACCCATGTAGGCTTCGCGCACCTGCGTGTTGGCAGAGACTTCCGCGTAGTTCCCCTCCGCCAGCACCGATCCGCGCTGCAGCACGGTGATGCACTGGCAGAGATCGGCCACCACGCTCATGTTGTGCTCCACCATCAGGATGGTGCGGTCCGCGGAAAGAGTGCGAATGAGGCCCTTGACGCGGTCAACATCCTCATGGCCCATGCCCTGCGTGGGCTCGTCGAGAAGAAGGAGTTCGGGATCGAGCGCGAGAGTGGTGGCAATCTCCAGAGCCCGTTTGCGGCCGTAAGGCAGCTCGACGGCGACGACTTTTGCCTGGGCTTCCAGCCCGACTTGTGCAAGAAGTTCATGGGCACGGGAATCCAATGTGTGGAGCGAAGCATGACTCTTCCAGAAGTGATATTCGCTTCCAAGCTTCCGCTGGAGCGCAATGCGGACGTTCTCCAGCACGGTCAGGTGAGGGAAGACCGCAGAGATCTGGAATGAGCGGATCACTCCACGCCGGGCGATGTCGGCCGGCTTTTCTCGGGTGATGTCCTGCCCCTTGAAGAAGATGGAACCGCGTGTGGGCTCGAGGAATTTGGTCAGCAGATTGAAGCAGGTGGTCTTGCCGGCGCCGTTGGGGCCAATCATCGCATGGACGGTGCCTTTGC
>JBAIYI010000234.1:0-5176 GCA_037915955.1 Terriglobales bacterium | reverse complement strand
GCAGTATCGATCTTCGCCTTGTCGCCGGACTTCGCCGCTTCAATCAATGCTGCTGCGCCGATAATGTGGTCCTTCAGCAGCCCGGCCAGCTTATCGCCTACGGGCTGGCCGTAGAACTGCGCCACCGCGTTACCGATGTCAGTCTGGTTCTGCAGCAGACGCGCAGCAGTTGCGTCTTTGTCCGGCAGGTTTCCCGCCGCGCTGATGATGTAGAGCCTCGTCCATGTCAGGTGGTCTTCCCACAGCTTGCGCATGCTCTTGTTGAAATCAGTTTGCGAGATCTTTCCACTCTCCTGCTTCGGCTTCGCTGCTGCGGGCATCGCCGTCAGTGACAGGATCACCGCTCCCGCAAGCATCAGCGCCGTCGCGCGGCCAGCAATTCTGTAATTGTTCAGTCTCATGATTGACCCTCTCCAGACGCAAAAGTGTTCCTTCGCGCCACAGCGGCGCGCCAACGCTCGGGACTTTCAGGAACTTATCTCAATAGAGTGTCGGGAAGCGATAGAGTTACAAACCGCGAACCGTAGCAGTACGAATGGTGTGTGGCACGGGCCCTCCTGCGTTCCCTTTGCCTTAACAGCTACTCGTGGCGCAGAGCCACTATCGGGTCCGTCTTCGCCGCCCGGAGAGCCGGCTGTGAGCACGCGCTAGACGGTCGGCGCTGTCCGCGGTAAGCAGCCGGAACAAGAGGGGGGCCTCACAACGCGCTTTCTGCTGTAACATTTCGGCTGCTCACCTCACTACTTTTTAGAAGAAAGGCTGGCCTCCAGAGGAGCGAATTATGGCAACACTGCGTAAATTGTTGGCAATGATGCTGTGCCTTGTGGTCTTCCATTCCATCTCGCACGCATGGGGGGACGTAGGCCACATGTCGGTGGCCTGGGTTGCGTACCAGAAGCTTACGCCCCAGAGCAAAGCGCGAGTGGCGAAATTGCTCGCCCAAAACCCGTATTACAAGACCAAATGGAAGACCATGATCCCCGCCGGGACATCCGCCGCTGACCGCAAACTGATGATGTTCATGATCGCGGCCACCTGGCCTGACCAGATCAAAGGAGACAAGGCCTACAAGAATGACGGAACCGCAAATGGCGACCGTCCTCCTGCTGGTCCTTCCGCTTCGCAGAACAAAGGGTACACTGATCACGCGCGGCACAAGTACTGGCACTTTACTGATATGCCGTTCGCCGTCGACAGCACCCCGCTGCCGCCGGTCCCGAATCCTAATGCCGGCACGCAGATTGAGTTGTTCCGCCAGACTCTGGCTTCGAACAAATCAGACAAGCTGAAATCTTTCGACCTGGTATGGCTTCTGCATCTGGTGGGCGACGTGCACCAGCCGCTTCATTCCGCAACGCGCGTCAGCTCCACCGATCCGCAGGGCGATGCCGGCGGGAACGGCGTAAAACTTGCGGTGCCAAAAGGTGAACTCCACGCGTTCTGGGACGGCCTGCCGGGTAGCGACCATGCCGCAGCCGCCATTACTCCTGCCATGAAGTATGGCAAGGGACTGGCAGCCGCCGATCCCACCCTGGCGCAAGACGACAAGATTTCAGACTGGGTGAGTGAGAGTCTCAAGATCGCGCAGGATTCGGTTTACTCCGACCCCATCCTTGCCGGTGACGGGCCTTTCTCCATCAACGATGTCTATACGGAAGCAGCGCGCAAGATTGCCGCGCAGCGCGTGGAACTGGCCGGCGAGCGCCTGGCCAACCTGATCAACAACAACCTGAAATAGCCTTCACTAGCTCTGGCCTGTGTCTCACGATTTGGGAACACAGGCCAGACGCACGCCGCGACATCCAGCCCAGGGCTTCGAGAATTCAGCCAACCACTATTCAGCGGGACTGGAAGTGCTCTGTTATCTTCCAGCTGCAATGGCGCCGGCAAGCGCCTTCATCAGGTGTGCGGGTTCGCCTTTACTGATGAAGCCATCGGCATGCGGGCGCATGTCATCCGGCAGCCAGGGCATTTCTGAAAGTACAAGGATCGGCGCAGTGGGATAACGCTCCCTCACCATGCGGGCCACCTGCGGTGCAGTCAGGGCGCTGTTCAGGCGGTAGTCCAGCAGGACTACGTCGATCTCGCCCTTCTCCGGCCATTCCACAGCATTACTGTGGACTACCGCGCCAACAGGATTAAAGCCCTCCCTGCGTATCATCCAGGTGTAAAGGGTGATATGCAGCGGGTCATCGTCAATAATCAAGACATTGGGCGGCAGGCTGGCCATTGCAACTTGCTCTAGAATAAAATACGGCTCGCGCAGGCTACGCAGCGAAAATATTTAAGATTTATCAAGCGGGGCCAACACGGCAAGACAAGAGCCACATCCCACTGTTGAGTTGGGCTCTTCGCTTCTTTTAGGATTCAGCCATCGGCCCAGCGGGATGGGTGCCAAAGCTGCCAAATTCTTCAAGAGGTACAATGCCTGCCAACCCGCGGCCGGCTTCGCCCGGCCAGCATAAGAACTCAAGCCAACTCGACCGGGAACTACAGTCGGGCAAGATCTTCCGCCTGCTGGTGGAGCGTATTCAGGATTACGCCATTTTCCTGCTCGATACCGATGGGTGCGTGGCGTCCTGGAATCCCGGCGCTGAGCGCATGAAGGGCTATCGACGGGATGAAATCATCGGCAAGCACTTCAGCGTCTTCTATACCGAACCCGACCTCGCCATTCGCAAGCCGTGGCACGAACTTGAAGTCGCCGCGGAAACCGGCCGCTATGAAGATGAGGGCTGGCGCCTGCGCAAGGATGGCACCCGGTTCTGGGCCAATGTGATCATCACCGCCGTTCGCGACGAGAACGGCACTCTTCTCGGCTTCGGCAAAATTACACGCGATCTTTCGGAACGCCGCGAGGCCGAACAGCGTTATCGGCTCCTGATTGAAGGCGTGACCGACTACGCCATCTTCTCGCTGGATCCTCATGGAGTGGTCACCAGTTGGAACACCGGCGCCCAGCGCATCAAGGGCTATAGCGCTGAGGAAATTGTTGGCCGGCATTTCTCAAGCTTCTACACGCCAGAAGACGCCGAGACGGGACTTCCGAGGCATGTACTGAAAACGGCCGCCGAAACCGGTCACTATGCAGGCGAAGGCTGGCGCGTCCGCAAGGACGGCACCCGCTTCTGGTCCAGTGTGGTTGTGACCGCATTGCGCAACGAAGGCGGAGAACTGATCGGCTTTTCCAAGATCACGCGCGACATGAGCGATCGTAAGAAGCTGCTGGACACGATTCAGCAGCACGCCGACGAGCTCGAATTGCGTGTCGCTGAGCGCGAGCAGACCAACGCAGAACTGGAAGCGTTCAGTTACTCCGTTTCACACGATCTACGCTCGCCGCTCCGCGCCATTGAAGGATTCGCTGACATGCTTGCCACCGATTTTGGTGAGCAGCTTCCCGAGCAGGCAAAGATTTACCTGGAGCAGATCGCAACTGCAACGCGCCGCATGAACCGGCTGGTGCAGGACCTGCTCGAGTACAGCCGGCTCAGCCGCATTGAGCTTACGCCTTCGGCCGCGGACATTGCCACAGTGATCGAAAACGCGCGCCAGCAGGTTGATGAGGCGATGCGCGAGCATATTCACGTCACCGCGCCTGCCGGCCTCCAGGCGCATGTCCACGAGCCCACGCTGACGCAGGTCATCTACAACCTGATTGCGAATGGGCTCAAATTCCATGCAGCGGGCAAGCAGCCGCGCGTAGAAGTGATGGCTGAGCGGCTGGCCGGCAAGATCCGGATCAAGGTGTGCGATGAAGGCATCGGCATTGCGCCTGAGCATCATGACCGCATTTTCCAGGTGTTCGAGAGGCTGCACTCAACCAGCAAGTACCCGGGCACGGGGATCGGCCTGGCGATCGTAAAACGCGGGATTCAGCGCATGGGCGGCAATATCTCATTACAATCCGGACCCGGCAAAGGCAGCATCTTTACGCTTGAACTGCCGGCGGCATGATTTACAACGCAGCCGGCGCCCGGCTGTTTCGGCGGGAGTTTTGCGCGTGGGGAGGTGAAAGTGATATTGGCGGTGCAGATGAAAGTTGAACGCGTGATCGCACTGGTGGTGGAAGACGATGATTCGGACTTCCAGCTCCTGCAGGCGGCGTTCGGCCGTACCCCCGGCGATCTCCAGCTTCATCGCACGGACGATGGTGAATCAGCCGTTGCCTACCTTTCCGGCGAGAGCCAGTTTTCTGATCGCAGCCGCTATCCTTTGCCGCACCTGGTTCTGCTCGACATCAAGTTGCCCCGGCGTTCCGGCCTGGAAGTGCTGCAATGGGTCCGCAAGCAGCCCGGGCTATGCCGCATACCGGTCATTATGCTCACTTCATCGCGCCACAGCATTGACGTGAACCGCGCTTACGATTACGGGGCCAGCGCCTATATCAGCAAGCCGGAGACAATGAAGGAACTTACCGAGTTGATGGGCGCCCTGAAGCATGTGTGGACGAGATGGGTTGAATTTCCGACTCTGGAAAAGCGCGCTTAGTCCAGTGTGGCCTTAATCCCTTAGTTCTTCCTGCAAGGCCCGGATTGTTGACGTGTCATCTAAATATAGGTAAACATGAATTTCGCTCTGCGAACTATGTCTGCCCCGCTCCTTTATCTTGAAGATGTTGCTTCCGACGCACAGCTCGCTCTGGCCGAGTTCAGGCGCATGGGCGTGGGCGACCGCGTGGTCCACATGAGGGACGGCGGCGAGCTTCTTGCCTACCTGCAGGGGATCGAGGAGCCGGCCGGCGGGAAGCGCAACCCGGTTCCAGCGCTGGTAATCCTCGACCTTGGGCTGCCGGAAGTCCACGGCATGCAGCTTCTCAACATGTTGCGCTCGCGGCGGAGTCTCAGGCGTATACCGGTGGTCATCTTCAGCGGCTCAGAAGATCCCTCCATCATTTCAGCCGCCTATGATGCCGGCGCGTGCTCGTTCGTGTGGAAGAGCGGAGAGATTTCTAAATTCCGCAAAGCGCTGCACAGCATCGTGGAGTACTGGACACAGATGAACCGCGTGCCCGGGCAGAATTAGCCGGGCGTTACTCATCGCGCAGCGTTTTCATGGGATCCACGCGGGTGGCACGGTACGCTGGAACCACCGTTGCACAAAACGCAACTGCCGCCAGAATCGCTGAGACGGCTGCGAAGGTTGCCGGATCGGTGGTCTTGACCCCAAACACCAG
>JBAIYI010000085.1:0-1842 GCA_037915955.1 Terriglobales bacterium | reverse complement strand
CCTAAACCACGAAGTACACGAAGGGGCACGAAGGATTGAAAGACTCAAACTCGTATCTGCTTCCAGCCGCCCTAGGAAGATCCGCAACTAGCGATTCGTGCTGCTTCCCCTTTGTGTTCCTTCGTGTCCTTTGTGGTAAACATCTGGTTCTCAACGCTGCGGCGTCGGCGTCGGACTCGCCTTCTTCCCCTTGAGCATCTGCTGCAGCAGGCCCCCCACAGCCTCCTGTGGAGACTGTGGCTGCGGTGTTGCACTCGGAGCAGGCGTCGCTTTCGATTGTGCAGGCTGAGCAGGCTGACCCTGCGTCTGCTGTGGCTGCTGTCCCTTACCAGTGATCGCGCCGAGGATTCCACCGATCGCGTCCTGCGGCTTCTGTCCCGGCTGTCCGGTGGCGCCGGCATTCTTCCCACCAAGAATTTGTCCCAGAATGCCGGTAGTGAGCTGCGCAGGATTCTTGCTCGTCGGCAGCAGGTTCTGCAATTTCATTTGTGCTATCTGCTGCAAGTCCGGCGCAACCTGCGGATGCTGGAACGTTCCGGTTACGATCACCGGCAGCACCAGCTCACCCTGATTGTTGGCCAGCGCCGTGTTCATGAAGCCGCCGATCTGCGACCCTCCCACGGACTGGCTTAAGGCTTTGTTGAGCACCGCGGTGACTTTCATGTTGAGCGACTGGTCGGCGAGATTCGCCGTACCGGTTGCCGCCATCGTGCCGCCATCGATCACAGCTTTCAGGTTGTTGGTCTGCGCTACGCCGTTCTTCACGTCAAAGTTGCCCACCAGCGAAACCAGGTTGGTAAATCCCTGCGCCGCAGGCAACGCATTGCCGGTGAACTTGTTGATGGCCGCGAGTTCGTGCAGCAGGTCGAGCTTCATCAGCTTGCCGTTCTGGAGATTCAGAGCCAGTGTGCCATTGAGGCTGCGCGCGATCGTATCGGCGGAACTGGAGCTGAAGCTGGCGTTCACGTTACTGGCCAGGATGCCATAGAGCGTCTGTTTTAGATCAGACACCGACGAAATCAGTTTGTTGGCATCGACTTTGTCAGTCTTCAGATTCACCGTGTAAACGGGCTGCGCCGGACGCATATCGATCGTGATCGCGCCGGTTTGCTTTCCACCGTACAGATCGGAAGTCACCGGGTTCAGTTTGATGAGCCCGTGATCGAGCGTGACGTTGGCATGGGCGTTGTTCAGCAGCAGATCGTTGTAAACAATCGTGCCGATGCTCACGGTCCCGCTGCCGGTCATCTTCTGGATCATGCCCGGCTGATTCGCGGCAGCCGGACGCGCCTGCGCTTCAGCGCGTGGAATGATTTGCCAGAAATCGTGCTCCACCGCGGTGCGCTTCGCCGGTGCAGGCTGCGCGTTGGTGAGCTGTTGCAGTTCCGCGACATCCACCTTGTCAGCGTTCAGCGTGAACTGCACCTGCGGTGCTTCAAAGTTCCTCAGCGTCAGGGCGCCAGTGGCATTGGTCTGGCCGATTCCTGCGGCGAGATTCTTCAGGTTGGCCGAGTTCTGGCTGAATTCGATGTCGGAATTCCGGATCTGTACCGGCTTGGTCAGCGAGGGCAGCTTCAAACTGGCGTTCTGGATTTTTCCCGTCCCGCTGAACACCATGGCCGAGGTGTTTTTCAGCGGTCCCTGAGCATGCACATCGAGGTTCAAAAGCCCGTCACCGGTGATGCCTTCCAGCGCCGAGACCCCGGCGGCTTTTCCCATACTGAGAATCTCCGCGATCTTCGCGTTAGGAGCGCGCAGGGTGGCGTTGATGGTGCTGTTGTTGCCCGTGTAGTTGGCCAGAGCAAAATTCATGTTCACCGTGGTTGAGCCTGTGGTGGCGGA
>JBAIYI010000772.1:0-7139 GCA_037915955.1 Terriglobales bacterium | reverse complement strand
CGCTCAAAACGCCTTGCCAGGTCGATTTCGCCCTGGCGGGTAAGCAAGGGCACGGTACCCATCTCGCGCAGGTAAAGCCGCACAGGATCACTGGTCTTCTCCAGCACCTCGGTCGCGGGCGCCAGGTCGAGTTCCTCTTCGCCCTCGTCCACCGCTTCAGCGCGGCGGGCTCGTTGTGAAGGCAGCTCCGCATCTTCCAGGTCAATGCCTTCGTAATCAACCATCATGGAGATGTCGTCCAACTCGTCGGTGCCGGTCAGGTCGGCCGCAATCGCAGCGCCAGGGACGATCACGTCATCTTCCAGAAAATCAGGCTGCTCGCGTTCCGGCTGTTCGCGTTCAGCGTCGTCGGCCGCCTGGCTCTCATTCATTTTCTTTCGTGGAGACAAGAATCACCTTTTCTTGAGAACTACTCAAAGATATTGATGCTCCCGCCCACCCGATTGATGCTGTGGCAAGCGTCGGCGCAACCGCCCTCCCGCCCTGGGCATCAAGGCTTTAGCCTTCATCAAAGACTGCTTGGGTTCTGACAGCAGAGGCGGGGAAGCTCAGCTAGATCGATGCGTTCAGGGCGTCTATTTCCTTCAAAATCGTGTCCAGCCGCTGCTGCAACTGTCTCTTGGTGCGCGGCTTCGCCTCCGTACGGGCGAACTCAGCATAGTTCGCAAGAGAGCGGCGGTAAAAATCAGCTGTTTTGTGCAGGAGTTCTACTTTTTGGGCTTCAACAGAGGGGTTTTCAGTGGACATTGCTCTATTTTACAACGACATTGCTGTCCAAAGGGGTGAAATCTGCTGCCCGAAGGACTAAGGTGCTTTCGTGGGGGAGCGAACCCGCTGCGTTCAGCCTACCTTGCCTGTTGACTTGCCCGGTTTCTTGAGATCGCCAGTGCCGTTGCACGCTGAGCATCGCATTCCGTCCTTCAGGCCGGAGCCGTGGCATATAGGACAACGCAGACCGGATCCGCTAGCTTGCTTTCGTGATTTCGAGATCATGATGACCAGCCTTTCAGAGCAATGGCTCCTTCCGGAACCGCTGATAGCCGGCTTCGGTGAGATCTCGCAACTCATTAAGATCCTCCCGGTTCGGCGTGGTGAGGTTGAAGCAGGACTGCCCCTGCATCGTCTTCCGCAGGCCAGGTGAGACCCTGACCGAGAGTTCGGGATACATGTTCAGCGGCGTCAGGTAAAAGCTGACATAGTTCTTCTTCACCTTTGCCGAAGCGAAAAACAGCCGTCGCCCATTCGGGCTTAACGAGCGGGTTTCCAGATAGTAGTGGCTCGGCGTATTGGCCTTGATGGCAAACTGGCTTTCATAGTTCTGGAGAAGCTGCCTGAGTGCGAGGAATATCTCTGTCTTTTGCTCGAGCCGGAGAGGGGAATCCGCGGATTTTTTGTTTACATTTGCCATGAGCACCTGCCGCCCACCCGGTTAGAGCTGAGCAGAATGGGCCGGCGAGGGACCAGCATCGGGCCATCCTCGCCGGAATCCTTACCAGCGATCGCGTTTCTGCCGGAAGCCGCCGCCGCGGTTCCCGCCGCCCCCGCCGCCGAAACCACGGTCTTTCTGCGGGCGAGCTTCGTTCACGGTCAGCGCACGGCCCCCCGCGTCCTTGCCGTTGAGGGCTTCCATAGCTTTTTCGGCCTCGGCATCATTGGTCATTTGAACAAACCCGAATCCTCGTGAACGGCCGCTGTCACGGTCCGTTGCAAGGCTTGCGCTCTCGACTGCGCCAAAGGGCTCAAACATCGCCCGAAGTTCCGGTTCTGTCATACTGAAAGAAAAATTGCCGACGTAAATCTTTTTCACGTGCGGACTCCTTGTCTGAATTGCTTGGATTGCACTGGTTCTCAGCAGAAATAGGCAGGACAAAAGCGGAACTGTTCTATCAGAGTCGAGGACGTGATGTGCTTCTCTGATACTACACCCGGATGCGGGTTGCCAGCGGAGATTAATGGAACTCTACGTGGACCGATCCTTCATCTCTTGAAAACAATCGATTTGCGTGTCAAACAATCAACTCGCCTTGGCCGTTTGATTCGCTTCACCCGGCAGGAAAATGCTGAAAACTGTCCCGCTGCGGCGCGGAGCCACCGTACTGCGGAAGCGGATCTTGCCGCCGTGCTTGCGCACGATCTCGCGAGAGACCCACAAGCCCAGCCCTGTGCCAACCTCTTCTTTGGTGGTGAAAAACGGCTCAAACAGCTTTTTGCGCTGTTCGCTGCGTATCCCACTTCCGGTGTCCGCCACTACGATTCTGGCTCCCGCACGCCGGGAGTTGTTCAACTCGTGCCCGGTGTGTACCCGGATACGCAAAGTTCCATCCTGCGGCATGGAATCGATTGCATTGGCGACCAGATTGGAGACCACCTGGCGCACCTCCCCGGGTAGCGCCGTGACCTCGGCGGTCTCATCGTATTCGCGTCGAATGCTGATCCTTCGTGAATCCGCCCGCCGCAGGTAGATCGATACCGCCTCTTCCACAATCTTCGATAGGTTCACGCGTTTCGGAGCCGCTGGATCGCGATAGAAGCCCAGCGTCTGCCGGGTCACGTGCGCTACGCGTTGCAGCTCATGCTCCGCCTGCTCGACGTACCGGCGCGATTTTTCATCCAGCGTTTCGCTGCTCCGCAGCAGGTACAACAGGTTGGTTACCGCTTCCAGCGGGTTATTGATTTCATGGGCAATGGTTGCGGAGAGCCTTCCCGCAGCGGCCAGCTTCTCTGACCGCCGCAAGGCTTCTTCCGCCTGCTTCCGATCAGTTATGTCAAAGCCGATTCCCAGCATGCGCTCGGGGACACCCTTTTCATCAAAGCGGACCTGGCCGCGTGCCATGACCCAGCGCACAGTGCCATCAGGCAGGATGCAGCGATATTCCGATTCATAATCTCCCTTGCCCGCCAGTGCTCCGTTGATCGCCTGTTCGCAGCCGGGTCGGTCTTCAGGATGCACAAAGCTCATCCAGTTTTCGAACGTCGGCGGGAGAGCACCAATTTCCCGGCCGTGCAGCACCCATATGCCGTCGGACCACCAGAGCTCGCCGGTATTTACGTTCCATTCCCACGAACCCAGTCCTGCAGCAAGCTGAGCGAACTGCATCCTCTGTTCCGTTGTGCGGAGCGCTTGCGCGGCATTTTTTGACTCTGAGACGTCCTGATAGATGACCGTCAGGCCGTGTACGCCAGGGTGCGCGGCCACTCGATACCACCGCTTGTACGGTGGATAAAAATATTCAAAACGCGCGCTCTCCCCGGTGCGAACGGCTTCGCGATAGTTCTTTTCCACCTCTGAGCCAATCAGGTCAGGGAATCGCTGCCACAGGTTGCGGCCAATCATGGCTTCTGGCGTGAAACCGGAGAGCGCCGCGCCCGCATGGTTCACATAGGTGATGGTCCAGTTCTGGTCGAAAGAGATGAAGCCTTCACTCACGCTTTGCAGGATGTGGTTGAGGCGGCTTTCACTGCGGCTCGCCGCCGACTGCGCTACAGATTTCTGCAGCGCCACCGTGATCACGATGAACGACACGAAGAAAAAAATCAGCAGCGGAACAACGTCACGAACGGTTGACCACAAGGCGTGAAACGGTGCGATGAAGTAGTAGTCAGCAAGCAATCCTGACAGCACCGTTGCCATTGCCGCAGGGCCTACGCCGCAGAAGCGCGCGCTCAGCGCCACCGCGCCAAAGAAAAAAATGAATGGGAGGTTGGCGCCGGCAATGGGAAGAGAGTTCGCGGCCAGCGCCAGCAGCACGAAGCCGAGCGCAATGCCATACCTGATCGCCGAATGTTTGCGGCTCAGGTCAAACTCTGCCAGCGCCTGGAAGACAAAACCCATGCAATCCACATTTTATGCCCAGCGGCGGCTCTGCGCGTTGCGGAAGGGCAATGTTCTCTGCCTGTTAACATGTCCTGTGATGAACTATCTGGCCCGCCAGAAGCGCCTGGCTGAAGAACTTCGTCGCCAGCATGTGCAGGTGTTCCTGGTCACCCACCTGCCCAATATCTTCTATCTGTGCGGATTCACCGGCAGTTCCGGCGTCTTGCTGCTTTCAGCCGCAGAGCGCACGCCGAAAGCCACCCTTTTCACGGATGGCCGCTACACCGAACAGGCCAAAGCCGAAGTGAAGAATGCCCGCGTGGTGATTGGCAAGCTTCCAGCGCTGGTGGAGGCGTGCAACGCGGTTCGCAAGCTGCGGCCGAAGGCGGTTTTCTTTGAGGCCGCCAACATTTCTTATTCCGTCGTGAACCAATTACGGCACCAGTTTCGCGACGACGCCATCAAAACGAGGCCGCTTTCCAGCATATTGGAGGAACTCCGAACGGTTAAGGATGATGACGAGATCGCCAGCCTTCGTTCGGCGGTAAAGCTTGGCTCAAACCTTTTCGATGGCTTGGCGGGTTCGGTTAAGCCAGGGGTGCCTGAAGCGCAGGTCGCCGGCGAACTGGAACTGGCTGCCCGCAAGGCCGGAGCGGAAAAGATGTCCTTTGATACCATCGTGGCCGCAGGTGCCCGCTCCGCGCTTCCGCACGGCAGGGCTTCCGCGCAACCCATTCCCGGCAATGGATTTATAATCCTCGATTACGGTGTTATACTCGCGGGTTACTGTTCTGACATGACCCGCACGCTGCACGTGGGTCCTGTTTCCGAAAAACATCGCCGGATGTATGAAGCGGTGCTACAGGCGCAACTGGCTTCCATAGCAGCCGTGCGGCCCGGAGCGGAGGCGGAGGAAGTGGACCTCGCAGGGCGTCAGGTGCTGAAGAAAGCCGGCTTTGACGCTTACTTCACCCACTCCACGGGGCATGGCGTGGGCATTGAGATCCACGAGCAGCCTCGAGTGGCCCGCGGCCAGAAGCAAAAGCTTGAGCCCGGGATGGTAATCACCGTTGAACCAGGCATCTATATACCGGGGGATGGCGGAGTGCGCATTGAAGACATGGTCCTGGTCACCGCGACGGGCCATGAAGTTCTTACCCCAACCACCAAGGACCTGATCACGGTTTAGCCGGAGACCAGCGACATTCATGAACCAAAAAGAGCTGAAAGAGCTTATCGAGTTTCTCATCGACAAGGACATTTCTGAGTTCGAACTCGAACGCGGAGATGTGAAAGTGAAGATCAAGCGTGGCGGCGATACCATTACACAGGTGATTTCCGCAGCACCGGTTGCCCCCATGATTGCGCCGCAGATGCATGCTGCCATGGCCCATCCTGCTCCCGCCGCGCATATTCCGGCCGCAGGCAGTGGCGCCGCAGCGCCGCCGGCGGCAGCCAGCGCACCCTCAGAAGTTGAAGAAGACCTTCACGTGGTGAAGTCGCCGATCGTGGGGACCTTTTACGAGTCGCCTGCGCCGGGAGCTCCGCCATTCGTGAAGCCGGGCGACGTTGTCGCGGCCGGGCAGGTGCTGTGCATCATAGAAGCTATGAAGCTCATGAACGAGATTGAGTCCGATGCCTCCGGCGAAATCGTGAAGATCCTGGCCGCGAACGGTAAGCCTGTGGAGTACGGTCAGCCGCTGTTCTCGATCCGAGCACGGAAGTAGTCTTCCAAAATCATATAAGGGCGAGGCCGACTTGCGCGCCGAGCCCGCTGCAACGAGCGCAGAACGCTGCTGAGTCGGTCCTGGCTCGGCGGCGGTTTGGAGCGAAGCGACAGAAATAATGTTCAAAAAGATTTTAATTGCCAACCGTGGTGAAATCGCGCTCCGCGTCATCTGCGCGTGCAAGGAACTCGGCATCAAGACGGTCGCCGTCTATTCCGACGCCGACCGCAACTCGCTGCACGTCCGCTTCGCCGACGAAGCCGTCTGCATCGGTCCGCCGCGCTCGGCGGAGAGCTACCTCAACATCCCGGCAGTCATCAGCGCCGCCGAAATCACGGGCGTGGACGCTATCCATCCCGGCTACGGCCTGCTCAGCGAAAACGCGAACTTCGCCGAGGTCTGCGAGACCAGCCACCTGAAATTCATCGGGCCGCCGCCTGAAGTCATCCGCCTGATGGGCGAGAAAGAAAAAGCCCGCCAGGCCATGAAGAAGACTAATGTGCCCATCCTGCCCGGCTCTGATGGCGTAATCGCCAGCGCCGAGGAGGCGCGCGAGTGGGCCAAGCAGATTGGCTATCCGGTGATTGTGAAGGCCTCAGCCGGAGGCGGCGGACGCGGGATGCGCGTGATCCGCAAGGAAGACGAACTGGAAGGATTCTTCAACTCCGCTCAGGCGGAAGCCGCCGCTGCCTTCGGCAACGGCAATCTCTACATGGAGAAGTTCATCGAGCGGCCGCGCCACATTGAGTTCCAGGTGATGGGCGATGAGCACGGCCGCGTGATCAGCCTGGGCGAGCGCGAATGCAGTATCCAGCGCCGCCACCAGAAATTGCTGGAGGAATCGCCTTCCACCCAGGTCACTGAAGAACTCCGCCAGCAGATCGGCGAGAAACTCTCCGAGTGCCTTTCTGAAATCGGCTACGTGAATGCCGGCACGGTTGAGTTCCTCATGGATGAAGACGGCAGCCTGCACTTCATCGAGATGAACACCCGAATTCAAGTGGAGCATCCCGTAACCGAGATGGTGACCGGAATCGATCTGGTTAAGTCACAGATCCTGCTCGCCGCCGGCGCGAAACTCGATGAGATCATTCCCTGCATCCCGCGCAAAGGCCAGCGCGGACACGCCATTGAATGCCGCATCAACGCCGAGCACCCGGAAAAGTTCACGCCATCAGCAGGGAAGATCAAGACCTTCCACACTCCCGGCGGGCTAGGAATCCGCGTGGATACCGCTGCTTATGCCGAAGGCGTGATTCCTCCCTACTACGATTCACTTATCGCCAAGCTGATCAGCCACGGTAAAGACCGCGCCGAGGCGATCATGCGCATGCGTCGCGCGCTGGAGATGTTCATTGTGGAAGGGATTCACACTACGATCCCGCTGCATCGCCGAATCCTGGCCGATCCTGATTTTCAGGCGGGAAACTTCGATACGAAATACATGGAACGTTTCCTTGCGACATTGCAGGAAGAGCGCGCGCAGGAGAGTTTGGTCAGCGCTTAGCTGTGCGCCGCGCACTATGCGTTCAGTCCCGAGCGAAGCGTTTGTCGTTAGTCCCGACCGGAGCGAGGGATCCTTACCCGCTTCTAACATC
>JBAIYI010000719.1:0-3367 GCA_037915955.1 Terriglobales bacterium | reverse complement strand
GAGCGAAACGTTGCGGAATTTTTTCGAAGAAAAAAGTGTGCAATCGCCTGCACACTTCAGGCGAAGAGACTGGCGAATCAATGTGATAATCCCTTGAGGCTGTTCTGGCTACATTAAGCAGGGAATGATGTCTGAACCTTTTACGCTCCCGCCGTGGCTGCCGCGGGATTCATGCGCTGCTGCCGCCGCGTCGCCACTTCTCCGATGATCGCCGTCGGGTCCTTCTTCCAGAGTGTATCCAGCTGCGGGCTGAATCCAAACACGCACCATGGCACACGCTTCGTGAGTTCGCCGAGAAGTCCGTCCACGTGCTTCTCGCGCATACTTGCTTCCAGACGCTGGCGATGGCCTCCCACAAGAATCAATCCGTAGGTCTTTCCGGTTGGAATGAAATTGACTGAGTGCTTTGTAACCTTCTTGTAAACCCAGACAAGATCGTTCACAGGCGAGATCCAGGTAGAGAACGTGCCCTTCTTCAGCAGCCAGGATTGCGTCAGCCGGACGTCACCGAATTGGAGTGTTGGTCCCTGAAGCTCCGTATTGATCTGCATGGAGAGCTGCTGCACGTTGCCGTAGCTTGAGAGTTGCCGCCATAGGGGTGCAATCCGCGGTTCAGCGCGCCGGCGCAGGAATTTGAGCACGTTCCAGCAGGCCAATGCGAACACGGGCAGGCCAAAGGCGAGCCCCACCCACCCGCTGCTGCGATAATCCGCGGCGTTGAGCGTGAAGGGCAGGACCATGCCGGCCACTTCCGGATTGGATTTACGTAGTGGAACCAGGAGGTCGATGGTGACCCGTTCCGTGGTGGGTTCCAGTTCTCCGGAAAAATTGGTGCCGTCGGCTCCCGGAGGAGCCTTCACCAGCAAGGCCTTGTCTCCGATTTTAAGCAGCAGATATTCATCCTTGACTTCCGAGGAGATCACCCTGCCACTGGCTTTATCCACCTTCCTCTCCACGTCGCGATATCCGGTGTTCACCGCTTTTGTGCCACTTACAGTCACAAAATTATGGAACAGCTGGTCAGGAGACTGGACTGTCGCCAGGTGCTCAGAGTCGATCGCCCGGCAACCGGTGACAAAATTTGCGCAGTAGCGCCAGTTTCCAGCGACCAGAGCAGCCACCAGAAGCAGCAAGCCCATGTTCACCAGCAGCAGGTTGCGGTTTGCGCGTTTGATTTCAGTGATGACCCAGTCAAGCATGTTGTCTCCAGCCCTCAGCAACCTATCCGGGATGAACAACGGAACTCAGGCCCACGAGATGAGCTGCTGAAACGAACTTTGCAGCAATCTATACCAAGTGCTCTGGAATGGAAAAAACTTTGGTAATTAGGGCAGTCTTATCTGAACAGAGTAGGCCGATCAACGGCTTGTGGTCTTGAAAGCGAGCGCGGGCGGTGTCGGATCGTTCTCAGTCAAACCAGTCGATTTCCCGGATATCTTCCGCCGGAATCTGCGCCAGCAATTCCCGGTAGGCGCGATGAATTTCTTCTTTCGGGGTAGTGCATTCTCCACGAACGCGGATATCGGTATCGTAGCGCCACCCGTTCTCTACTGCCGAAGGGAAGTCAACGATGCGGATTCGCACACCGGGATACGGCACGGCAGCCAGGTAGTCGCCGTACCAGTAGCTGTCGCCGATGCGCCATTGCCAGGCGAGCTGGTTCAGTCGCAGGCATAGCGCTCCGGTCGAGCTGTATTTGCAGATGAAAGAGTAGGCGCCGGTCACGGCCCACAAGTATGGCCGCGTTCCGGCCGGAGTACAAGGCTGTATTGCGAATTCGCCGGACGGAAGCCCGGGCGAACGAAGCTCTGGCATGCTGGCTCAGCCACCGTTTATATTGAAGTTTCCTCGCAATTCCGCTCCCGGATTCCACAAGTGAAAGGGATATGATCGTGGGTTGCGAAATTTCCCCCGCGGAGGAACATTGCTTTACTGGCTGCTCTATCAGAGGCTCTACGCTCACTTTCCTCCGTTCCGCATTTTCCGCTACGTCACGTTCCGTACCGCCTTTGCCAGTTTGACCGCTCTCTTCATGGGGCTGATCATCGGCCCGGCGATCATCCGGCAACTGCGGGAGTTCCAGATTGGCCAGTACATTCGTGAAGAAGGTCCCAAAGCGCACCAGAAAAAAGCCGGCACGCCCACCATGGGCGGCGTGCTGATCACCATTGCCATCATTGTTCCCACCCTGCTGTGGGCCGATCTTTCCAATCCTTATATATGGCTTGTAGTGATGTCCACCACGGCGTTCGGGGCAATTGGCTTTGCTGACGACTATATAAAGGTGGTGCAGAAGCGGAATCTGGGGCTCACCGGCCGCACCAAGCTACTGCTGCAATTCTTAACCGCCGGTGGCGTTGCGGTGGCATTGGTCTTTCTCACCGCGAACCGCCAGTACTCCACGCACCTGATGGTGCCTTTCTTCAAGCAGTTCCGGCCTGACCTGGTGATTGAAGGGCTACGCCACCATCCGCATATCTGGTTTCTGGCTTTTCTGCCATTCGTTCTATTTGTGATGCTCGTGCTGGTCGGGTCGAGCAACGCCGTGAACCTTACCGACGGTCTCGACGGTCTGGCCATCGGCTGCACCGTGATTGCCGCCGGCGCGCTTACCGTCCTCACTTATGTAAGCGGACACGCCAAGTTCTCCGAGTACCTGGAGCTTCAGATCATGCCGCAGGTGGCGGAATTGACAGTTTTCTGCGGCGCTATGGTTGGGGCCAGTCTGGGTTTCCTCTGGTACAACGCGCATCCCGCGGAAATTTTCATGGGTGACGTGGGCTCGCTGGCGCTGGGCGGAGCCATCGGGACCGTCGCCGTGATCATTAAGCAGGAGCTGCTGCTGCCGTTCATTGGCGGGGTCTTCGTGATTGAGGCGCTATCCGTCATCCTGCAGGTGGGATCCTACAAGCTGCGCAAAAAGCGGATCTTCAAGATGGCGCCGCTGCACCATCACTTTGAGCTGTCCGGCTGGTCGGAATCAAAGATCATCGCGCGCTTCTGGATTCTCTCCCTGATCTTGGCCTTCTTTGCCCTCACCACGCTCAAGTTGAGGTAAGCGCCGTGCCCGATTCGTGGCACAATGGGAAACGCATGGAATTGAAGAACAAGCGCGTGCTGGTGGTGGGACTGGGCCGTTCCGGGGCCGCATCGGCTGTTTTCCTCCAGGAACATGGCGCCAAGGTCACGGTTTCCGATACGCGCAGTGAGGCGCAGCTCCAGAATGAAATCCCGGCACTGCTGGACCGCGGCATCTCCATTGAGACCGGCCGCCACGGCGAGCGCACCTTCCGCGACCAGGATCTGATCGTTGTCAGTCCGGGTGTCCCGTCCGATCAGCCACAGCTTCAGCATGCGCGGACACTCG
>JBAIYI010000357.1:0-2218 GCA_037915955.1 Terriglobales bacterium | reverse complement strand
TACTAAGGAGCCCCTGAATGTCGTCGCCCCACAGTGCCGGACCGCAGATCACGCCCGAACAGGCCCGCTTCCTTTTGAACATGAATGCAGCGGCACTCAGGAATGAACAAAAGATCACGAAGAAGGTTATTGAGGCAATTCCCGCAGAGAAAGCGGATTATCGTCCGGACGCGGTTTCGAAGTCGGCGATGGAACTGGCGTGGCACATCGTGGTCACGGAGCGCCGATTCCTTTCGTCAATCGCGGCTGGGGCATTCGATCTCACGCCGATGCCGCGGCCGGATACATTGCGCACGCCTGCAGAGGTGCTGGAATGGTATGAGAAGGAATTTTCGACGAACCTGCAGCGCCTTCAGGAGCTGAAGGACGAAGACTTAATCAAGATCATGGATTTTCGCGGCATGTTTCAGCTCCCAGCTGTGCTCTACCTGAATTTCATACTCAGCCACTCGATTCACCATCGCGGTCAGCTCTCAATGTATCTGCGGCCGATGGGGGCAAAGGTGCCTTCGATCTATGGCGAGAGCTACGACGCAGCGCAGGCGAGGCTGGCGAAGGAAGGAAACGCTCAGTAGCCGCGAATAAACGCGAAGAAAGACGAATTTAGCTACAGACCACAGAACAGCACAGATACAAGCTCTTGCTGGAGATCAGCGTTGATCTGTGAAAACTGCGGCGACCGAAGTCTCAACGCGCAAAGCGGACCGTAACGTGGCCGCCTGGCGGAATTCTGGCACCCGCAGGTGGCGACTGATCTGTACCAATGCCGCTGCCAGTCACTTCAAGCTCCAGGCCGGCTGACTCGGCGACTTCAAGTGCCGACCGCAAGGTTTTGCCACGAAAATCAGGCACGAGTACTCCACCAGCGACGTCGAGCACTACTGTGCCCTTCGTCGAAGGGGGAATCGGCGTGAGCGCAAGCGGCAATTGCGCGGGTCTGGCTTGCGCTGCCATCATCACAGGTTTGTTGCTGGGAGGCGCGGTGGCGATATCGGTGATCGCCGGTGTCTGTTGGGCTGTGCTGGAGGCAGCTACGGTCTGAGCAGTTTCTGTATTCGCTGAGTCAACCGCCGGCTGCGGACCGGTAACGTTCTCCGGCTGGCCGGCAATGTAGTCCGGCGAGGCCTCCTTCAGGTCTTCGTCTTTGGCTTTGGCACGCAGCTGGAGGCGGCGCGTGTCGCGGACATCGACATCGTGTGGCACGTTCATGTAAGCCAGAACCTGTTGCGCCACGCGGGAGAAGATGGGCGCTGCCACCAGACCGCCATCCTGCGGGCCCTGCGGCGCGTCCATGACAACCAGCACCGTGACCGCGGGATTGTTCACTGGGGTGAAGCCTGCGAAAGATGCAACGTGCAGCTGGTGCGAGTAACGGTGGGTGACGGCGTCCACTTTCTGTGAAGTGCCCGTCTTGCCGGCCACGCTGTAGCCATCCAGCGCGGCACGTGTGCCCGTGCCGCGCAGGACCACACCTTCCATCATGCGTTTCATCTCGGCAGCGGTAAGGGGAGAGATTACGCGGCGTCCGGGTACAGGCCGAAAGGCGATCAACTGAGGGGTGCTGCGCGGTGGTGTGGTGCCGGCGACGATGCGCGGGGCCACATACATGCCGTCGTTCGCGATACTGGAAATCATGGAGACCAGTTGCAATGGCGTTACGCCGATCTCCTGTCCCATGGAGATGGCGCCAATACTGACCTTCGACCAGCGCTGCACCGGCCGGGTGATGCCGCGGGTTTCATCGGGCAGCTCGATGCCGGTCTGCGAGCCGAAGCCGAAGGCGCGAATGTAGCGGTCAAAGCGTTCTTCGCCCAGGCGGAGCGCCAGCTTGATGGCGCCCACATCACTGGAGTGCTCGAGTATCTGCGCGACCGTCAGGTCCTTATAGGCTTTGTGATCATGAATACGCAGTCCGTTTACGATGATGGAGCCATTCTGACAATCGATAACCTCGTCTGGGTTGGTCAGGTGCTCTTCGATTGCCGCTGCGAGCGTGATGACTTTGAACGTTGAGCCGGGCTCATAGATGTCACTGACAGCGCGGTCTTTCAAAGAGCGCGGATCGGCCTGGCTCAGCAGATTGGGATTGAACGTGGGCCGGCTTGCCAGGGCAAGAATTTCGCCGGTATGCGGGTTCTGCACCACCACGGTTCCCGTCTGCGCGCGCGATTCGGCCATGCCGCGGTCCAGTTCGCGCTCGGCGATGTGCTGGATGGTC
>JBAIYI010000730.1:0-3261 GCA_037915955.1 Terriglobales bacterium | reverse complement strand
CAACGAGAGGGCGCCCATGGCCCCCGGGCTGCCAGTGAATTTGATCTGGTACGGATGCAGCCAATACACCTTGTTCCTTACGGAGTCGGCGGAGCCGGTGGTGGTGCCTTTGAACTGGTGCTGGTATCATCCGGCGTACTCAGGTTAATATCGCGATTGGTCTGAATCGCCTTAGAAATGACATACGATCCACCGCTAATCCCAAGCAGGGCGAAGACTCCCGGTGGAATTTCCGCTGGAAAACCGGGCTGCGGCTGGCCGAGGATCACCAGGATGAGACTCAATGCGATCACAAAAGTAAAGACGAGAAACTGGAAACGCGAGAGGCTGGCTTTGCCGTCCTTTTCGCTAATGAGATCTTTCAAGTCGATCTTGCCGGTGACCATGCGCCACAGGATCACCAATCCCAAGGCTCCTATGAACACAGTGACGATCCAGCCGACCACGATGGTGAGGAACTCTAGATTCGCTTGCATTGGATTAACTCCTTTCTGTAGAATCCGAGGATGGGGTTTACCCGTTCTGGTTGAACCATAGTCCCAATATGGGCAGACTCTTTCCGCCGAGATAAACGGCATGGCTGCCGCCGATGATCAAAAGTAACTCTTGAGGGACGTTGGGCAGGCGCGAGGGATCCTGGAGCACCTGTCCCAGGTAAAACAGCGCGCCGAACAGGGTCAGGCTGAGCAACTGGACTCGCCCTGGGCTGAGAGAACCATCAGGCTTATCAGATAACAATCCCTGCATATTAATTTTCCCAATCAACATCCAGTAGCCCAGGAGCGCCGCCAGGACGCTGAGCAGGACCACCGCTTCAAGGCTGAGAACGGTGACTAGTGTTTGCACTTTCATCTCCTTTTCGGCTTGACAAACTGAATCCAATTTCGCTAACACAATCATGCTATGGGCGAATTCATCATCGGCATTAAACAGGACCAGCCCAGAAACCGAGGCTCTCGCGCTACGTAGGCCAATCCGGTGTGCGACCCGTATAGGTGATCACAAATAAAATGTCTTGGATGGCGCCGCTCTTAAAGAGAGTGCGAGTTCCTGGACCAGCCGAAGTGTCTGGCGTATCGGGAAGAACCAGGGTCCAGCCTCCGACAGGAGATTTCCCAACCAAAGAATCCCCCCAGGCGCTTGCATTCCCGCGACGGATACTGATGGTACTATCGATCGAGGTGGCCAGGCCGCCGACGCCTCCAAGAGTAAGAGACACATTGGAGATCTCAAACTTCTGATTATCAGCATGTACGAAATGGAGAAGAATGTTTTGGATGGATAGGTTACCGATATTGGGGGGAAAATCCGTCTGTGCCGTGCTGAACTGAACGCTGAAGGGCACACTCAACTGATCTGGACTATTGAGGTCGTACCATTGGTCCGCGAATTCCTGGCGGAAGCTGAATGCGCGGTCTAAGCTGACCTCTTGCTCTAATTGCCTGATGACCTGTGGACGATACTCGGGACTATCCAAAGTCGTGTAGTCCATGGTCAGAAGAACGTCCGCGATGGTGGAGAAATCAAACAGATTTGCTGCTTGAGGCATTCGAAACTCCCAGGATGTATCCACACCCGTGCCTTCAAAGGGCAGCAGCAACTCCGGCTGGGCGTCGAGCTCAAACAGCCCCGTAGCGTTCATGGGAGATGTAAGGGCGACCGATTCCGGATTCCGCTGCACCACGATCGTCTGGAACACATCACCGCCGAGCGTAACCCGCGAGACGCCTGTGGTAGCGAGACTAGCCTTGATCCCTTGATTGGGAGGGATCAGGGCTACAACGGAAACGCGCACGCGCTTGATCAACCGCAGATAATGACCAGGAAAGTCCTGATCGAAGAGGGTCATGGGTGTGGCGAACGGCAGAACACCCATTTCGCGGAACCGCTGAAATTCAAAGGGCACCAGCCGCGCCAGGGAAAGTGTCTTCGTGAGCTGCAGCTTGCGCGTGTCCGTCAGAAAAGCGTACTGATCCAGCTGAGTGATGTCTTCGAGTAAGCGGGCAGATCCCGTCAAGCCGCGCGTATCGGTCGGCATACCGGCGCTGCCCGACCGGGTTGTGGTAGATTGTGATGGCGGCTGCCAATAGTCCGTCTTGATCACGCCCAGGTTTGGCTGCTGGCGTTCGAAACTCAATTGGTTTTCAGCAAGCTGCGCCATCGCCGTGGACTGCTGGAGAAAATAGCGATACACACCGCCGAGAACTCCGCTCATCCACTCGTAGAGCTCGACGTTCGTGAATTTGTTGCTGAGGAAATTCACGATGGCCCGAGCGTGGGCGTCTTGAATGTTAGCGATCTTTTGCTGCTGGGTGGCGATGGCGACCTTGTCGTTGGCAAGCTGGATTTGATCCTGTCCGATGGTTAGATCGTTTTGGGCGAGGCTTCGCTGGAGCTGCCATTCCTGTTTGCGCCGCTCATAGCTGGCATTGGCGGAATCAATTTGGGCCTGCGTCCCGGCATTATTCGCAGCTGTGTCTGCCGCAGCTTTACCGATAGCCAAGCCCGTTACGACTAGAGCAGGAGCATAACCCGCACTGATCCCTAATCCGAGGAAACCGCCGGAAGAGGCGGTCAACAGTCCTTGAGCGGCCGTCATTGCAGCGCCTAGGCCTTCGGCCCAGTTTCTGGCGTCATTCGCCGCTCTATACTGCTGGATCATGTCATTCTCTGAATCGAGCGGGCCGGCGTTGATCCAGCCGTTGTAAGTATCGAATTGAGTTTGGGCGCGCGCCTTCTGATCGGTAGCCAGAGTGACCCCGTCATTGGCTTCCGTGACTTGCATCGCCTGCAGATCGAGGTTCGCGCCCGTGAGTTCCAAATCCTGATTGGCCTTCAGCAAGTTGTAACTCTCTGTGTCTGTCTGCTGGAGAGCCGCGAAGTAAGAGTTTTCAACCTGCTGCGCGAGTTGATTGAGCTGCTTGGCCCTGTCGATGAGTGTGGCATAGCGATAGGGCGTTGGCTGGGCCGCCGGGGTTGGTTGCAAACTGAACTGAGCTCCGCCTCCGGAAGCGATACTCGGATTAGCGCTGCGCTGCGCGCCGGCGATGTTGAGACCGTTGCGCAGCTTGGAGAGATTGTTCAATGCATGAGCCTTTAGAGCGTCGGGGACCGGGTTCGGTTGGAAGCCCGTATTCAGCGGCTGCATTTCCGGCAGGCTCAACAACTCCAGCGCGTTAAGGTAAAGCTCGCGAGCCTGAGGCAGGCTCTCGGCGGTATCACGGGTAAACTCAGAATCCGCGAAATCCAAGAAACAGCGGA
>JBAIYI010000380.1:0-2820 GCA_037915955.1 Terriglobales bacterium | reverse complement strand
CGCCGCGCGAACTCCAGCACCGCTTTCTCCACTTCAGGCGGAGTCTCAACCATTCGTACCTCCACCAGCCCCTGCCCGCAGTCCTGCCGCCAGTCGAGCGCTTTGTTCGGATTGTGCAGAGAATAGGAGTAAACCGTATTTCCCAGCAGCACCATGCGGACATCAAATTCTTTCTCCACCATTTCCTGATAAATTGCCGGCGCGTACGTCATAACTTCATCGCGTGGCAGTTGGTGCGCGTTCAATTCGAACGTCTCCGTCACCGCGATTGTGCCTGTCGCCCGCTGCCATACATGCGGAAAGAAGGTCTTGCAGATATTCCGTCCGCCGCGCCGCTCCAGGAAATTGCGTACTGTCTTCGGCGAATTCGACATCAGCGTCTCCGGCACATTCATGCCGCATTGCTTTGCCAGCAGCAACTGTACGGACTTGTTGTTGATGAGCCGCGACGCTGAATAGGGGTTGATGACGCGCACCGGAAGCATCTCCAGCAGGTAAAGCGTGTTCCAGTTGAACCAGCGGTATTCGCCTTCGGCGAATTTCTTGTCCGCCTCGTTCGTGTTGGGATGGTGTAGCGGAGGATTGGGCCGGCGAATCCAGACTACGTCGCCCGGCTCCACCGAGTGCGGCCCCAGCGTAACTTTTGCTTCACCGTTAAACTGCATTGAGCTCTGCAATTCCGGCTTCCAGCCTGTTCCGCCCCAGCAGGCGACTTCATATCCTGCTGTTTCGAGCGCCCATTTGAGCGGCGCGGTGTGATTGTCGTTTTCGTGTGCCAGCACCACGATCTTCATCTGTCATCCTCGCTGTTTTGTTTTATCCGATTCTCGGCTCGGGTTGAAACGGCGGCGACGCATCTACCAGCGCCGCCGCGCATAATCACGTCAGGGTTTAGTGATCACTATCGGTATCGCTGCAGCCGTCGCCGTCACCGGTGCCGGTTACAGTTCCAGTAGCCATGATTGCGGTGCACACCAGCGTGCGCAGCTGTGCTCCGGCTACCACTTCAACTTCAACCGCCGTCAATTCCCGGGCGCCCATGCGTCCCAGGACTCTGCTGTTGTCGTTATTCGCCATGTAATCCTCCAGTGTTGGTTTCACTTCCATGACCGGCGCTTGTCGACGCCAATCAAGCCTTAGTTGAAGCAGTCATCCACCAGATCGTCGATCGTGTTGCCAACGTGCGTCTGCTGGAACGTGCAATTCGTGGAACTGCCGCTCACGCGGTCGACTTCTTCTCTTGTCAACTCGCGTGCGCCCGCGCGTCCGAGTACTCTTTCATTCATGGGGCTTTCTCCTTGCTAGATAAATCGCGATAAAAATCGACGCTCCGGGTTAGCACTCACCGGTATCGCCGTCCTTGAATCCGGTTGCCGGATCAAATGTGCACTTGGTCGCGGTCATCCGTCCCGCGCCGGAAACCTGTTTCACTTCTTCTTCCGTCAGTTCGCGCGCCCCCTGGCGCATCAGGACTCGATTAACTTTCATGTTGCTCTCCTTGCTGGTTGGCGGTCATGGGCCCAAATCGTTCTACTGGGGCGCGTCTTCCAATACGTCCCCTGTGGGGTGTTTCGGACTCGGCGAGGTGAGCCGGCTGGTCGTCTGCCCACCGCTGACGTTCTCCACTTCCTTCCAGGTCAGTTCACGTGCGCCGCTGCGTCCTAAAACTCGGTCGTTGTGTTTTGTCATCGGTCACTCCTTGGTTGAATCAAAACCTCTTTGTCAGCACTGAGTGTCTTCGTCTGAGCCGCCCTTCGGCGTGTGTGTGAAAGTGATCCGGCACGGTATCTGCCCGCCCTGAATCTCTTCCACTTCCTCGCGGGATAGTTCGCGCGCCCCCTGGCGCACCAGGACTCGCTCTGCGTTTTGATCTGACATGGCATCTCTCCTTCTTGAGTTTTGCTGGAATTTTTTCTTCGATCACCGCTACCCCTTCAGTTCCGGACGCGGCTATGCTGCCCGGTTTAGAACCACTTCCTTTTTCGGCGATCGGCTTTTTGCTGAACGGGGTGATGAACTCGACATTCGGAGGGTTTCTGCGGAGCAGGAAAAGCGGACCGCTTACGCGGCGTCCGTATCGCGAGTTTTGACATCGGTTGCGCATGCTCGACTGGGGGAAGGTCGTGCAACCGGGCAATGGTAGACTCTGGCACTGTGGATAATAAGAATTTCCCAAGAAAATCGCACTACTCAGTTCCATTTTGAAACTGAGCAGATCCGCGGCAGGAATGCTTCCTATCCCGTACTGCGCTTGACAATATGCTTCTATCCCGCTGTGTCTAAAGGCGCTCTGCTATGATGCTGCACATCTTCTGCCCTGATCACTGGAGAACACCGTGGCTTATCTGACCCTGAGCTGTGTGCGCCGCACACTCTTTTTAGTCATTCTCGCCGGCTGCTCGATTGCGCAGGCGCAACAGGCATCCTCTCCTCTTTCCGGCGAGCCATGGGACTACGGTTTCTGGGCCAGCGGCGGGTTCAGCGTGCCCGGCGGCACTAAAGATACGCACATGATGGATGCCGGAGTGAGGATAGGCAAGGTCCTGACCGAGGATCATTTTGGCGGCGTGATGCGCGGCAACTTTGAATGGTCCGCCGACCTCATTCCTTTCTATTATGTCTGGCAGCCCGCGCCGGCAAAGAACGCTTTCGGAGAGGCGTTTAACCCGGTCAACCTCAAGTGGAACTTCACGCGCGCCCAGCGCACCATTCCGTTCCTCGAACTCGGTGGCGGCGTGCTGTTTACCAGCCACGTAGTGCCGCTGAATACCTCGCACGTGAACTTCATCACCCACGGCACGTTCGGCTTTCAGTTCTTCA
>JBAIYI010000755.1:0-17391 GCA_037915955.1 Terriglobales bacterium | reverse complement strand
TGGCATGAAACCATGTCCACTCACTGGTTCCACGATCACATGTTCAGCTTTACCTCGCAGAACGTCTATAAGGGCAACGCTGCCATGTTCAACCTGTACAGCTCACTCGATCGCGGAAATGAGACGCTGAATGACGGCGTGAACCTGCGCCTGCCTTCCGGCACCTCAAAATCCTGGGGCAACCTGGACTACGACGTAAACCTGGTGCTCGCAGACAAGGCTTTTGATTCCAGCGGGCAGCTCACCATGGACATCTTCGACTTCGATGGGTTCCTGGGTGACGTGATGACCGTAAACCTCACCTACTGCCCGTACTTCGAGGTGGAGCGCCGCAAGTATCGCTTCCGCATTCTCAACGGCAGCGTATCCCGCTTCTTCAAGGTCGCGCTCGCCAACAATGCCGGCAAGGCGGTGCCGATGACCTGGATCGCCAATGACGGCAACCTCTTCCCGGCCCCGCTGAGCGTCACGGAACTCGATGAGCAGGGTATAGCGGAACGCTATGACATCATCATCGACTTCTCGCAGGTCGCGCTTAACTCCAAGGTCTGGATGGTCAACTTGCTGGAGTTCCAGAACGGCAAGGGTCCGTCCGCGATCCTGACCTTGTCGCAGGCTCTCTCCTATAAGGGCAACGATCCTGTTGTGGGCAAGTTCCTGGAATTCCGTGTTGTGCGCAATCCTGCGCAGCCGGATCAGAGCGTGATTCCTGCAACCATGATCCCCAACCCGGATCTGAGCGCCGTTCCCATTGCGCGCGAACGCACGTTCCTGTTCGGCTCTGGAGGCGGACAAACCACCACGGATCCGGTTACCTCATTCACGGGACCCTGGGGTATTGAGACCGACAACCAGGGCGGTGTACTGGATGCCGATTTCGGCCGTATCTCTGCGGCGCCAAAGTACGGTACCCGTGAAGTCTGGCACCTCATCAATGGTGGCGGCGGATGGGACCACCCGATCCACATCCACTTCGAAGAAGGCCAGGTCCTTGCCCGCAATGACGATCCCAATCAGGTTCCGGCGTGGGAGAAGGGCCGAAAGGACGTCTACCGCCTGCGACCTGGTGGCAGCGTGACTCTCACCATGCAGTTCCGCGACTGGGGCGGCATGTTCATGGAGCACTGCCACAACACGGTCCATGAGGACAACGCCATGCTGCTGCGCTGGGAAATCAACGGTGCGGGAACCCCGTTCCTCAATCCGCTGCCCACGCCGATTCCCTCGCCGCAGGGCGTTACCTTCCAGTCTCCGGACGACATTCTGCCAACCGCTTTCTAGTA
This sequence comes from Terriglobales bacterium, assembly GCA_037915955.1. Classification (GTDB taxonomy): domain Bacteria; phylum Acidobacteriota; class Terriglobia; order Terriglobales; family Acidobacteriaceae; genus Angelobacter. The sequence continues at coordinate 16,108 of JBAIYI010000755.1, read as the reverse complement.
GCCAACAAGTTTGGCTGCTCTCCAACCCCGATGGGCCGCGGCAACGGTCCATCGGGCTTTTTCCTGATTCAGGAAAGTCTCGCGAAAGGAGTGATCGCGATGTCCCGAAAATTGCTGCTTCCCCTCGCCGCATCAGCTGCCTTGCTCTGCGTAGTCACTGCGCTTTTCGCCTTCGAAGGTGACCGCTGGGGCGCCAATTACTTCCCCAACGTGGAGCTCACCACTCAGGATGGCCAGACGGTGCATTTCTTTGACGATCTGCTGAAAGGCAAGATCGTCGTCATCGACCTCATTTACACGCATTGTGTGGATGCCTGCCCGCTGGAAACCGCGCGCCTGCTCCAGGTGCAACACAAGCTCGGCGATCGCGTGGGCAAGGAAATCTTCTTTTACTCCATCACCATTGACCCTAAGCGCGATACCCCGGAAGTCCTCAAAGCTTACGCGGAGAAGTACCATGTGGGCCCAGGATGGACTTTCCTGACCGGCAAGAAGGAAGACATCGAACTGATCAGCAGGAAGCTGGGACTCTATTCGGCTCCGAATCCCAACAATCGCGATGGTCATTCGCCCAGCGTGATTATCGGTAACCAGAGCACAGGGCAATGGGTACGCGGCTCCGCCACAGACAACCCCTCCTATCTCGCCATGATGATCGGCACTTTCATGACCAGCGGAACCGGCCGTCCCGCACAGGCGCCGGTGAACAGCTATGCCGATGTGCCAAAGCTCAACCTCGATCAGGGACAATACCTTTTCTCCACCCGTTGCGCTGCCTGTCACACCTTGGGCCACGGCGATAAGATCGGCCCTGACCTGCTGGGGATCACGGCGGTCCGCGAACGCGCATGGCTTGCACGCATGATTCAGCAACCGGACAAGATGGTTGCGGAAGGCGACCCCCTTGCCACCACACTCTTTGAGAAGTACAGGAGCGTGCAGATGCCCAACCTGCGCATCACCGACGGCGAGCTCGCATTGATTCTCAAGTTCCTGGAATCCGCCCGGCCAGACTCGCCCCCGTCCGCTGCCAACACTCAGGCCTCCACCAGATAATCCCCCGTACGCCGAGCGCCCCCGTGATCAAGGGGCGCTCTTTTCTTCTGTACACCTCATGTCACACCGTCGTGTGATCTCCGTCACATATTCCAATTTCTTCCGGGTCTTTAATCTCTGCATGACAGATTTCGAACGAACGTTCGATCACTTGAATGACACCCTTCAGGACATTTCGCTGGGTTCGGTCCGCCGCTGGAAAGAACAGCATCCGGGCAGCAAGGCGGTGGCGTTCTTCCCCGTTTACGCTCCGGTTGAGATTGTGCATGCCGCCGGCATGCTTCCGGTCCTGATGAGCGGCGCAGGTGACCGCCTCGATATCCAGCATGCCGATTCGCGTTTCGGCTCGTTTATCTGCTCCATCATCAAGACCACGATGGAGATGGCCATGACCGGCCACTTGGAGCCGCTGGATGCGTTCTTGTTCTCTTCAATTTGCGACTCGGCCCGCAACCTCTGCTGGGTCCTGAAGCGCAACTTCCCTCAGATGTACGTGGATTTTCTCCACCTTCCGCACAGCACCTCTGATTCCAGCGTTGATTTTCTGGCTGAAGAATATCGCCGCTTCATCGTGGAGCTGGAGAAGCTCGGTGGCGTGCTGGTGCGCGAAGATGCTCTGCACAAAAGCATCGCTCTCTACAACGAACAGCGGCGTCTGGTAAGGCTGCTCTACGAACTGCGTGCCCGCAGCCCGCATCTGCTGCGCGCATGGGAGTCTTACGTCCTGGTCCGCTGCGGCAACTTCCTGCCGGTCGAAGAACACATTGACATCCTGCGTCACGCACTCGAATCGGTCTCCTCACGTGAAGCGAAAAAGCGCGACTCCATCCGCGTGGTCATCGAGGGCTCCTTCTGCGAACAGCCTCCGCTTGAGCTCATCCGCATGCTGGAGAATGCCGGCTGTGACGTGGTGGAAGATGACCTCACGCTCGCACAGCGCTGGTTTACCCGCAACGTCACCATAAACGGCGACCCTGTTCGCGCTCTGGCGGAAAGTTACGTTCATCATTCCGTCTACTCCTCCGTCAGGCATGACACTGGCCATCCTCGCTCCGAGGGTCTGGCCGAGAAGATTCGCCGCACTCAGGCCGAAGCGGTGATCTTCCTGATTGCCAAGTTCTGCGAGCCCGCTTATTTCGATTACGTGCTGTTCAAGAAGAAAGTGGAAGAGATGGGCCTGCCCCACCTGCTGCTGGAATTTGAGGAAAAGCTGTTTACCTTTGACCGCATCCGCACGGAAGTAGAGACCTTCGTGGAATCTCTTGTCTTCGACTAAGGCATCGACTGAGAGATGGACTGAAGAAATGAGGACTCATGGCGCAAGTATCTGAATATCGCGGCAGCATTCACCAGCAGCAGAAAGAGATGATGCTGGACTGGTACCAGAAGCTCGACGAAGCAGCCGGCGGCGCTGACCAGCCCACCGTGTCCATGATGATTTCCGGCAACTGCGTTGAGCTGCTGGAAGGCTTCGGCGCAGCGCCGATGTATCCGGAGGTGAACGCCCTTCAACTCGCCATCCGCCACCAGTCGCTCGATCCAATCCTCGCCGCTGAAGACCTGGGTTACGCCGCTGATAACTGCGCTTACGTTAAAGCCGACATCGGGTGCATGATCAAGGGCATCACGCCAACAGGCGGCCGGCTGCCGAAGCCCACCCTCGTGCTCTGCAATTTCGTGGGCTGTAACACCTACGTGAAGTGGTTCGAGCACGTGGCCGAATTCACTGGTGCTCCACTCTACGTTCTCGATGTTCCCTTCCTGCGCGGCCAGGAGCCTTCACAGGCTGACGTGGAGTACGTCGTCCGCCAACTCAAGGAAGTTGTGCAGCTGCTGGAACGGCTCACAGGACGCAAGTTTGATTTCGATCGATTCCGCCAGGCTGTTGCGTACTCGAGCGAAGTCGAAGATCTGTGGTCGAAGATCAAGCACCTGTCCAAGCACTCGCCGTCGCCGTTCGACGCCTACTTTGACGCCATCACCCTGATGGGCCCGCTCTATGTTTATCGCGCGAGCCAGCGCGGTGCCGATTTCTTCCGCTCGGCTTACGAAGAACTTCGCGCGAAGCGCGACGCCAATGAAGGCATCTACGACCGCGAAAAATTCCGCGTCGTTGTGGAAGGGCCGCCGCCATATCCATATTTCCGCGCCTTCCGTGACATGTTTGCGAAATGGAACGCCTGCGCCGTGGCTTCCACATATTCCACCGTGGGCGGATTGTGGGAGTTTGGCTTCCGCCACGATCCTGACAAGCCCTTCGAATCTGTCGCCATGCACATGCTCGCGCAGAACGTCACCAACCGGAACTACCTCCAGCGCTATGAGCAGATTCGGCGTTACGTAAACGAGTGGAATGCTGATGGCGTAATCATCCATTTCGTGAAGAGCTGCCGTCTCTTCTCTGCCGGCCAGGGCGACATGCGCGACTACTTCACCCGCCAGCTCGGCGTTCCGACGCTCTACATCGAGTCCGACCTGGAAGATCCGCGCTACTTCGCCGAAGCGCAGACCAAGAACCGGATTGACGCGTTCTTCGAATCCCTGGAACACGCAAAACACACCGCCAAAGTGGGCGCGTAACTGCGAAAGGAATGCCATGAGAATCGCCGCCGGAGTTGACGTAGGTTCCACGCAAACCAAAGCCGTGCTCATGCAGGATAACGGCGAACGCAAGATCCTCGCCCGCGCCCTTACCGATACCGGCGCCAATGTATTGAAGGCGGCCGAATCCGCATTCCACAAGTGCTGCGAGAGCGCAGGGATCCATCCGCAGGAAGTGGGCTATGTGGTCGGCACCGGGTACGGGCGTTACAAAATTACCTTCGGCAACGCGCAGATGACGGAGATCAGCTGCCACGCGCGCGGAGCGCAGTTCCTATGCCCCGGCACCCGCACCGTGATCGATATGGGCGGGCAGGACTCCAAGGCCATCAGCGTTGGGCCGCAGGGTGAGGTTCTCGACTTTGTAATGAATGACAAATGCGCTGCGGGTACGGGCCGGTTTCTCGCCAATGCCGCTGAAGTCATGGGCATTGGTTTGGATGAGATCGGCCCGTTGTCACTCAAAGCCACGCAGCCGGTGAAGATCGCCACGGTCTGCACGGTCTTCGTGGAGTCTGACATTCTCTCTTACCTTTCGCAGGGGAAGCGTCCGGAAAACATCATGGGCGGAGTTCACCTGGCCATTGCCAAGCGCACACTGTCTCTCGCCCGCCGCGTCAACATCGAGCCGGAGATCACGATGACCGGCGGTGTCGCCCGCAACTGCGGGATGGTACATGCACTGGAGGAAGTGCTCGGTCGCAAGCTGCAGATCAGCCCGGATGCGCATTACATGGGCGCAGTCGGGGCCGCCATCTTCGCCCTGGAAAAAATGGACGACACCTTCGAAAACACAGTCTGGAGGGAGCATGCCGCTGGTAGCAGGAATTGATTGCGGATCGGGTTTCACCAAAGCCATCGTAGTTTCACAGGACGGCCCCGGCGCCGACCTGCTCGTGCTCGGCAAAGGACAGACGCGCAGCGGAATCAACGTGGATCAGGCCGCAACCAAAGCGCTTGAACTGGCGCTCAATGGCATTTCGCGCGCAGACGTCGCATACATCGCAGCCACTGGCTTCGGCCGCTACGGGCTCAGCTTCCGCGACATCGCCATTACCGAGATCACCACGGCGGCGCGCGGAGCCTTCTATCTCTGCCCTGACTCGCATGCCGTTCTCGACATCGGCGGACAGACCACACGAGCCATTGCGATCACCAGCACGGGCAAGGTGCAGACCTTCAAGAGCAATGACAAGTGCGCGGCCGGCTCGGGTATGTTCATTGCGCGCGCCGCTCGCTATCTGGAAGTTCCGCTCGAGCAGGTGGGCGATCTGTCCGTAAAGGCTGCTCATCCCCAGCCGATCAGCAGCGTGTGCGCGGTGCTGGCCGAAAGCGAAATCATCAACCACGTCAGCTGCGGCGTGAGCGTGGAAGACATTCTGCGCGGCATTCACGATTCACTCGCGGAACGCTCCGGCGCTCTGCTCAAGCGAGTGGGACTCGGCAAGAGGCTCACGTTCATCGGCGGTGTGGCTCATCAGCACGGGATGATTGAATCTCTGCGCCAGCGGCTCGGCGTTGAAGTTGAAGTCCCGCACGATTGCGAATACGTCTGCGCGCTCGGCGCTGCGCTGCTCGGGCTGCGCCGTCTTGCTGCCAGGAATTGAGAAAAGAGAATTGAGAAAAGAAAGACTTGAGGAAAGAAGATGGCCATTCAGGGTGCTTTTGGTTACAGACTCTCTACGGTAGGCAAGCCGCTCGATCTCGCGGAGCTTCCCGCCCTCGAGCCCGGCCCGGACGAAGTAATCGTGAAAGTGGCGGGCTGCGGTGTATGCCATACCGATATCGGTTTTGCCTATGACGGCGTGCCTACGCGCCACGCTCTTCCTCTCGTACTGGGACACGAGATCACCGGACGCGTTGTTGCCGCCGGAGATAAGGCAGCAGACTGGCTGAACAAGTCGGTGATTGTTCCCGCGGTGATTCCCTGCGGAAAATGTCCGGCGTGCCTTGTCGGCCGGCCGACGATCTGTCGTCGCCAGTTCATGCCCGGCAACGACGGCGACGGCGGTTTTGCTTCCCACGTTCGCGTCCCCGCTCACGGACTTTGTCAGGTGCCAGATATTCTTCCAGCCGGAATCTCGCTGGAGGCGCTCTCCGTAGTCGCCGACGCAGTCACCACTCCCTTTGAAGCCATTCGCCGTTCCGGCCTTCAGGCTGGCGACGCTGCTGTGGTTGTCGGCGCAGGCGGAATCGGCGGATTTGGCGTGCAGATAGCCGCTGCCTTCGGAGCCAAAGTCGTCGCGATTGATATCGATGCTGAGCGCCTCGAACTGGCGCAGCAGTTTGGTGCCTCACTGGTCATTAACTCTGACCGTAGTGAAGAAAAGCAGATTAAGTCCAGCGTGCGTGCCTTTGCGAATGAAGTTGCAACGCCCGGCTCCACGCTGAAGATCTTCGAGATGAGCGGCACTACTGCCGGGCAGACGCTGGCCTTCAGTCTGCTCGATTTCGGAGCCTATCTGGCGGTCGTAGGCTTCACGCCAAAGAAGGTGGAACTCCGCTTCTCCAACCTGATGGCCTTCGATGCCACTGCGTGCGGCAACTGGGGCTGCCCGCCATCGCAGTATCCCGCTGCGCTGAACCTGGTGCTAAGCGGAAAAATTCAAATCGAACCGTTCGTTGAGCGGCACTCAATGCAAGAAGTGCCGGAAGTCATGCACGGCGTTTATCACCACGCCTACCGCCGCCGCGTGGTGCTTGTGCCTGCGGACAACAACTGAGGAGGAATCTATGAAAGACCACAATCTGCTGAAAGACTTCACGCCCCGCGAGATCCTGGTGGAACACCGGCCGGTACACGACCGCAATGGCCATCCCGTGGCAGGCCTGCACAACGTCTGGATCACCCTCAACAATCCTCAGGAGCTCAACAGCTACACCACTTCGATGGCGAAGGAAATCATTCTGGCCCTGCGCGAAGCCAGTAATGACCGCGCCGCGGTGGCCGTGGTCCTCACTGGAGCAGGCACACGTTCTTTCTGCAGCGGCGGCAACACACGCGAGTATGCGGAAGTCTATGCCGGCGCTCCGGCGGAATATCGCCAGTACATGCGGATCTTCAACGACATGGTGACATCAATTCTCCAGTGCGATAAGCCGGTCATCTGCCGTGTGAACGGGATGCGCGTGGGTGGCGGCCAGGAGATCGGCATGGCCTGCGACTTCTCCATCGCCAGCGACCTCGCATTGTTCAGCCAGGCCGGCCCCAAGCACGGCTCTGCGCCGGACGGCGGCAGCACTGATTTTCTGCCGCTCTTCGTGGGTATGGAAAACGCCATGATCAGCGGCACGCTCTGCGAGCCCTGGAGCGCGCACCGCTTCTACTATCTTGGCGGGCTCACGCAGATCGTCCCGGTGCTGCGCCTTTACGATCAGTGGATCGCGAACCCGCTGGTAGTGACCAACCACTTGCTCGACGATTATGGCCGGGTGGTTCTGGGCGAATGGAAAACCGGGCTCGAGAAAGAAGCCGGTAAAAAGCTTATGTCTGAGGCTGAAGTCAATCTCCAGCTTCTCGATGAAGCCGTGGAGGCCATGTGCACCAAATTCCTCTACACCATGCCGGACTGCCTCACCAAGACCATTGAAAGTTTGCGCAAGCACAAACTCGAACACTGGGACCGCAACCGCGAGACCAACCGCGCATGGCTCGCACTGAACATGATGACCGAAGCCAACGCCGGCTTCCGCGCCTTCCATTACGGCAGCCGCGATGAACGCGAGGTCAACTTCATCCGGTTGCGCCAGCGTCTCGCGGAAGGGGCGCGCTGGAGTGAAGAACTGGTGGAGGAGATTGCTCCCTGGACCGCGAAAGCCGAAGCGGTGAAGGTGTAACCATGACCGGAGAAAAAGCGCGTCTCAGCTTCGAACACGAGCGTCAGGTTGCGCTGCTGACTCTGGCGGCTCCCAAGGCCAACATCCTTGATCGCGCCATGATGCAGTCGCTCCTCAGCGAACTGAAGAAGCTGCAGGGGGAGCCATCGTTGAAAGCGATTGTGCTGGATGCGGAAGGAGACCACTTCAGCTTTGGCGCGAGTATTGAAGAACACCTGCCCACCAAAATCGGTCAGACGCTGGTCGATCTCCGTGAGCTGCTTTACGCTTTCACCCAGGCTCCGGCTCCGGTGATCGCCGCGGTGCGCGGGCAGTGCCTTGGCGGCGGCTTTGAGCTGGTGCTTGCCTGTGACCTCGTCATTGCCGATGAGTCAGCCCAGTTCGCGCTGCCGGAAATCAAGCTTGGCGTGTTTCCTCCGGCTGGGGCCGCGCTGCTCCCTATCCGGATTGGCGCCGGGCGTGCAAGTGAATTCGTCCTCACCGGCTCCAGTTGGAGTGCGGAACGCGCGTTGGCGATCGGACTGGTCCATCGCTGTGCTCCACGTGGATCACTTGAGCGGGAACTTCAGGAATGGCTGGCATCAGACTTCCTGCCACGCTCAGCCGCGGGTCTGCACTTTGCCGCGCAGGCTGCCCGCAGGCCGGTAGTCCGCGCAATCAAGCAGGACCTGCCTGGCCTGGAAGAACTCTATCTTTACGAACTCATGCGGCACCCGGACGGAGTGGAGGGCATCCAGGCATTCCTGGAAAAACGCCAGCCACGCTGGGCACTAACTCCTGAAAAACTAGAAGCTGTCTCATAAATGACTCAATCGGGTACCACGCTGTAGCACAGTTAACAAGAGCTACATTCAAGCTGCAAGAGAGAAGTCGCCCAAGCAATCAATCAACAGTCCCGAACCGTTTTCAACCTGGTAACTCATTTATGAGATAGCCTCTAGTTATCTGAGAAGAACGAATTCCCGATCACGCGCGATCACCGGAGTCCCCCGGCCCAGCCTGATTGTGGCTTGCCGGGGTGGGATCACGCGCGATTCCGTCAATCTCAGTTCCCCGCCTCCATCTTCTCCGCCTTCGGGAACAGGATGTTGTTCTCCAGATGGATATGCTGGTGTAAATCTTTTTCAAAAGTCTCCAGCGCAGAGAACAGCGTCCGATAACTGAAGCAGGCGTCCTGCGGCGGAACATAGTCGCTGGTCAGGCTCCTGAGTTCTTTTAACGCGTTCCCTGCCGACTCGTGTTCCATCTCCATCATCTGGACAGGGTTGCTGACGGTGCCAAACGGCGCAAGCGGCTTGTGCCCCTTCTCTTCCACCGCCTCTTCCATACGGGAGATGTACGGGAACAGGATCATCTCCTCTTTCATCATGTGCGAGGTCAATTCCTCGCCCAGTCCGGCGAACACCGCCTGTGCGTCGGCCAGCTCCGGATGGTTCTTTCCGTGTACCGAAACAACCTTGGCCAGCAGCTTCTGGATGCGCGGGATCTCCTGCTTCACATAACCATGATGCGCCTCAACAATGTGATTCACCAGTTGGCGCAGGCTGTAGAGCTGGAAATCAGCAGCCTCTTTGCCTGTTACGGCCTTGGCACTGCCCTGCTCCAGCGAATGCAGAACGTCGTCCACTGAGAGGCGAGCCTGAGCGCAGGCTTCTGAAAGAGATTTGCCGCCCCCACAGCAGTAGTCGATGCCAAGTTGTTCAAAAATACGAGTTGCGTTGGGGACATCGGTAGCGAACTGGCGGACGGTCTGCGCGGGATCTAGCGTCATCGGCATGTGCGGATCTCCTCTGGTAAATGGGCGTTTGGCGCGGCGGGCTCGCCAGTTCCGGCCGGATGACCAAGGGGAAAGTCTGCTTTTCGGCCTTCAGCCTTTCCGGGGCGGGCCGAGAGCAACCGGCTCAGGAGATGCCAGTGTCCTCCGGTCTGGCGAGTACCGCACGCTCAAACGTAGGTTCAGCTTATCTGCCTGGGCTCTTCGGCAGAATGACTTTTGTCACACCACGATATTTTCTCCGGGGCTGTACGTATCGTACTCAGCGGCCTGCTTCGTTCTCCTCGAGCTCTGCCTGAAGCTTGCGTGGGCTGGGAATGAGCAGGGTCTTACCTTCCATTTGAATCAATCCTTCGGCCTGAAGGCGGCTCAAGTTGCGGGACACGAGCTCGCGCACCGTGCCAATCTGTGATGCGAGTTCCTGGTTGCTGGCTGGAAGCTGTGCCTCAATTCCCGCGGGCGTCTTCTTCCCCTCAGCCGCGATACGCAGCAGGTGCGCAATCAAGCGCGAGCGAACGGTGGCAAAAGAGAGCTCTTCAATAATACCGACCAGCCGCCGCAGTCTCGCGCCCACCACCTTCAGGACTTTGAGCGCCACATTCGGGTGCACCAGGCAGAGCGAATGAAAATCCTGTTTACGAATGAAATAAAGGCGCGTTGCGTCCACTGCAGCCGTTGACGCAGGATAGTTGCCGCCATCGAACACCGGCAGTTCGGCAATTGAGCTGCCCGGACCCTCGAGTGAGAGCACTTGTTCGCGGCCGTTCGGCGAGCTCTTGTAGATCCGAACCTTGCCGGTTTCCACCACCAGCAGCCCGGCGCAGGGCTCGCCTTCAGTGAAGATCACCTCTCCTGGCGCGTAATCACGCGGGACCGCTCGCTCCGCAAGGAAACTCAATTCGGTGGCTGAAAGATCAGCGAAGATGGGAACGTGTTGCAGCGTCTCCAGCGCCTTCGAGGTGGTCATGCGGACATTGTAGATGCAGCCCGTGGTGGGCAGCATCTCTGTTTGCAAGCGGCAACAATAAAACTAAAATTGTGCTGAGGGGTTGTTTATTCATGGAACGCGGGGACGCATGCCTGCTGATCCTGCATCCCCCAAAAACGCGGGCTGCATCTAATGAAGCAGCGCCGCCGGTCCCCAGAACTGAATACAGCTAAGGATGTTTTATGAACGTACGTGGATTTTCCGCCAGAATGCTGGCGCTTCTTCTCTCGGTAGCGATGGTTGCCCTACCCGCAATGGCAGCTGGGCCTGGTCCCGTGTTGCCGGATCCCGGCAAAGTCAGCATGAGCAAGCAGCAGCAGGAGCAGGTTGGACTTCAGGCAGTTGGTGAAGTGTACAAGCAAATGCCGGTTCTGCCGGATTCCAATCCGGTGACGCAGTACGTTCAGCAACTGGGGAAGAGACTGCAATCCGCAATCCCGGCGGACAAATCATGGCCGTATCAGTTCCACGTGATACAGGCTGCAGATATCAATGCCTTTGCGCTTCCCGGAGGTCCAATTTTCATCAACCTGGGCACCATCCAGGCTGCTGACAATGAAGCCGAGCTTGCGGGCGTGATGGCCCACGAGATGTCGCACGTCTATATGCAGCACTCGGCAAAGCAGGCGCCAAAAGCTGCGATCGCGCAGATCGTGGCCGGGCTGGCCGGAGCGGTTCTCGGTGGTAGCGTCGGTGGGCAGCTCGCCAGCATGGGAATCCAGTTCGGCGCGGGCACCTTGCTGATGAAGTATTCGCGCGGGGATGAAGCTCAGGCCGATGCTGTGGGCGCCATCATCATGTACAAGGACGGCTACAATCCGCAGGCCATGGCGGACTTTTTTACCAAGTTGCAGCAGAAATACGGGAATGGCGGTCCGCAACTCCTGAGCGATCACCCCAATCCGGGCAATCGCCAGCAGTCCATCCGCAATGAGGTGAAAAACTGGCCGCCCATAAAGTATCAGACCACCAGCAACGCCTTTACTCAGGCCAAGCAGGAAGCGCAGGGCATGAAGACCTACAGCGCGCAAGAAATCGCGCAAGGCGCAAAATCGGGCGCATGGGCACAGAAGAACCAGAGGAACGGTGCCTTGCCTCCGGCAGGCGCCGCGGCTCCGGCGAATGCTCCTGGGGGCGGAGGGCAGGCGCCGGCAGCGGACATCTCCAACATCTCCTACAAGCAGGTGCAACCGAGCGGACGCTTAACTCAGTATCAGGGGCAGGGATTTACAATTTCGCACCCTGACAACTGGCAGCCCACCGCAGGTCAGAATCAAACATTCATTGTTCCGCCCGGCGCGTCGGGAAATGGTGGAGTCGCTTATGGCGCGCTTATCAGTTCAAGCCAGGCTTCTGCCAGCAATCTGGACCAGGCCACCCAGCAATTGGCACAGTCCCTGGTTCAAGACAATCCAGGAATGCAGCCTGCGGGAAGCTCCTCTCCGATTCAGGTAAATGGGGTTGAAGGCCGCTCAATGTATCTCACCGGAAACTCCCCGATCCAGAAGAATGGAAAGCCTGAGCAGGAACGCGATTGGCTGGTGACTTTGCCATCCCCGCAGGGCCAGCTACTCTATCTCGTTTTCATCTCGCCTCAGTCAGATTTCGACCAGTTGCGTCCGACATTCCAGAAGATGCTGGAGAGCTTTAAAGCCCAATAGCCGTATCACTACGAAACCCGCTCGAAATCATGGAATCGCTCAGGATGGATTGACGGCGGTCCCGAGGTGTCTTCTTCTACCAGTGGCAGGAAACGCGCATTCCAAATCACTTCGTCGGCAGTGTAGGAGCCGCGATTGTGGACCGTTTGCGCAAAGGTCTCGTCAATCGCAGTCAGCAGGATAAGAAACTCGGCTTCCGCTTCGTGCATGGTGGTTTCATCCCAACTGTACAGAGGGCTGGATGGATCGATAGCGTGCACAATGGTCCAGTTCAACGGGAAAAATGCCACACGGCTTCTCTCCAGTGGCAGGGGATAATATCGGCGCTGCCGTCCTGCACCGGTCGGTTCAAAACGGCTTAGGATCAGGTTGGCTTGCACTTCCACCAACTCATTGTCGCGACCGTTCATGATGCGAAACATGAACGCTTTCCCATCGCCATACGGTGCAATCAGAGCGCGATCACTATAAATAATGTCCGCGGTCGGGCGGGAGAAGCGCGCGAATACCAGGCCGGCGAGGAACGCGAATCCAGTGAGCCCTACAAATGATTCAATAGTCACCAGCAGGTTTGCGGCCAGCCCATGTGGTGACGGATTCCCATACCCGATGGTTGCAAACGTATGCACGCTGAAGAAGAAGGCGCGCGCAAATCCTGTCACCCCGGGATCCCCTTCCAGAGCGCCCGGACCACAAAGGAAGTAGCCCACTGCGAACAGAGTATTCGCCACCAGGTACATCACAACAGCAAGCGAAATAAAACTGCGCCACTTCATGGAGATGAGAGCGGTATAACTGAAGAGCGCTGACGCCACATTCGGGGAGTGGCGACGGACATTGAAGCTGCCATCCCGGTTCAGGAGCCGAAAATTCTTGCGGTTGGAAAGAGAGGTGCCGAAGCCCAGGTCACGCTCGCGGTCTGGCATTACCCCATCGGGTTGCTGTGGCAGATTCGTGGTAGCCATGTAGCGTGAGAATAATCGAAAACGGCAATCACCCGCCACACAGTACACGCCCGCTGCTAGTCCGGTGAATCTTCTTTTGAGCCCACCTCAATCAACTTCTTGGTCATGATGACCATGCCAAGGAGTTGGGTCCATTCGGAGACGATGTTGCCGATCACCTGTCCCCACTTGCCCTGCGGGTTAGATCCGGCAAATGCAATCACCCATCCGATGCCGGTGATCAGCAGAAAAATGGTGAGCGAGTGCCGGCGCAGAGTGTTGAAAAAGCGGTCCTTGAACTCACCCGCCGGCGGTCTCTTGCTCTCTCGCGATCCCACCTCGTAAAGATGTTTGGTCGCGAGGATGGTGACAACAACGCCGGTCCAATCAGCGATTGCATTGCCAAAGAACGATCCCCAGTGTCCCTGCTCATCGGTGAAGATGTAGAGCACCAGCCAGGTCAGCAGGATTCCGCCGCTCACCAGCGAAAGCCCATGACGGAGAGTGAAGCCGCCTTTTCTGCGCCGTGCACGCTTTTTCACGCCAATCCCCCAAATCTCAAACTCACATTGGCTTGGATGCAGCCCGGAAGGAGGGCTCATACGCTATGGCTCTGAGCCTTTATAATTCAGTGCTTCACCCCTGAACGTCTTATTGGAGTTTCATGACCGCGAAACCTTTCGCCATCGTTTGCCTCGCCCTCGCCTTTACCACATGCTTTGCCCAGCAGCCTCTAAGTCCCGACCACCAGCTTGCCCGCGACATCTTCAAGGAATTGATCGAAATCAACACCACTGACACGCCTGCCGGAAACGTGACCACGGCGGCGGAAGCGATGGCTGCACGGTTTCGGCAGGCTGGGTTTCCTGCAGGCGATATCCACGTTTTGGGACCGTTGCCGAACAAGCACAACGTGGTAGTACGCATCCACGGCCGCGGACAGGGCAAGCCCATCCTCTTCCTTGCGCACCTCGACGTGGTGCAGGCGCTGAAACAGGACTGGTCGGCTGATCTGGATCCGTTCAAGTTCAACGAGAAAGACGGCTTCTTTTATGGCCGCGGAACCAGCGACGTAAAAGACGGTGATGCCATTCTGGCCGAGAACTTCATTCGCTTGAAGAAAGAAGGCTGGCAGCCCTCACGCGACTTGATTCTGGCGCTTACCGCCGATGAAGAGGGCGGCGAATCCAACGGCGTCACATGGCTTCTGCAAAACCATCGCGACCTGATCGACGCGGAGTATTGCATCAACACGGATGGCGGCGACTTTGAGCTGGAGAAAGGCAAGCGCCTTCTGCTGGGAGTGCAGACCAGCGAGAAGAATTATGTCGACTTCACCCTCGAGGTGAAGAGCAATGGCGGCCACAGCTCGCGTCCGGTAAAGGACAATGCAATCTACCATCTGGCGGGCGGACTGGAGCGGCTCGGCAACTTCGATTTTCCGGTAATGCTCAACGAAACCACGAAGGCCTTCTTCGAGAAGACCGCTTCACTGCAGCAGGACACCGCGACAGCAGCCGATTTTCACAGCATCGCCAAAGACCCCAGCAATAAGGAGGCGGCCGACCGTCTGGCGAAATCACCTTATGTGAATGCTCTGCTGCGTACCACGTGTGTCGCCACACGTCTTGATGGCGGTCACGCCAACAATGCCCTGCCGCAAACCGCGCGCGCCAACGTGAACTGCCGCATGCTGCCGAACGATTCACTGGAGAACGTGCAGGCCACACTAAAGAGGGTGCTTGCCGACGATCACATTTCACTCGCAGTGCTGAACAACTCAGGAGCCGCGCCGGCTTCTCCGGTGAACCCAAAAATTATGGACGTTATGGAAAACCTGAGCACCAAATTGTATGGCGGTATCCCCGTGGTCCCGCAGATGGATACCGGAGCCAGTGACGGCAAACCACTCCGTCTGGCAGGCATTCCGACCTACGGAATCCCCGGCGTCTTCGAGGACATTGACGACGTACGCGCTCACGGCCGCGATGAGCGCATCGGCGTAAAAGAGTTCTACGACGGAGTGGACTTCTATTATCAACTGATCAAAGAACTGACGCGCTGATTGCGCAGCCAATCACGCTCTAGCTCACGAAACAGGCGGGATGCTCCTTACTGCAGGCGCACATGGATTTCCATATCCTTTTGCACGTGAATGCGAGCGGTGTCAAAGGAAGGCGCGTGCAAGGTCGCATGAGGATTGTTCGACATGCCCCACTGTTCTTTGGGCTTTCCAAAGATATTCTTGTCCACCTTGTGGTTGCGATTCACGTCATGCGCAATCGCAATGGCGTATTCGCCCGGCTGCAATCCCAGCACCATCACTGTCACGGTCCCTGGGTGCGCGGGCACCACAATGTCTTTGAGCGCGGCAAAGCGGTCTTCCGGCCAGCCTTTGGTTGAATTGAATACCAGCACTCCGATATTACCGCCATCCTGATTTATGTTCTCCACCTGAATCGTGAGAGTAACTGCGCTGAGTGCCGATGGCTGCTGCGATGCCGCATAGATTCCGAACATAAACATCAGCAGGCAGGCCGGGACAAGGAATCGCCATTTCATGACTGCATAGATGATACGACTTTGTCGAGTTCTGCCCCGGGGCGGTGAGCGGCTATGTATGAGTCGTGACAGCCCAGCGCGGACGTACGCGCTGCCCGGCTAGAACGGCTTTCGCAAAACGGGTAACTGGCTGCGATATCCCCGGCTCAACGTAAGCTCCTTGCCCGACGCAAGTGTGACCACATACTTCCCGGTAAGCCTGCGCCGCAATTCCTGGATCCGCCTGCGATTCACGATCACCGAACGGTGGATACGGATGAAGTCGTGAGGCTGGAGCCGCTCGCCAAAAGCGCTGAGCTTTTCACGAACCAGGAACCGCTGTGGTCCGGCGTGGACGCATACGTAATTGCCATAGGCTTCCAGATACTCCACCTGCTCAAGAGGAACGAATACTGTACGTCCGCTTTCCTTCAGCGGCAAGCGCCCGCTTTGCACGTCAGATTGAATCGAAGTCATACCCGGCACCATGGGTGTATTCTCGCCATTTAGACGGACACCGTCACAAAAGGTTTACGTATTTCAACGAAAACAGTTTCAAACTTTTGTGCGTGCACTCGCGTTCAGAGTGCATTTCATCCATGTGTCCGTTTCCGATCACTCGCATGTTTCAAGAGCTTGTAGAAGTTCTGCAGAGATTCTCCAAAAAATAGGAGTTTGCCTGGGAGTAAACATTGTGTTGTCGAAC